>DAHXJB010000215.1:0-6606 GCA_027372455.1 Chloroflexota bacterium
TGGGGATAGGTGTGGGGGTGATGGCGGGCTACTTCGGCGGATGGATTGATAGCCTGGCATCCCGCATCACCGACCTGGTGTTCGCGTTTCCCGGGCTACTGTTGGTGATCTTTGTGATGTCCCTCTTCGGAGGGGAATTCGACACCGTCATGGGTGGGCTGGGCCGGCTGTTCCTGGTGTTCTTGATTTTCAGTGTCGTGGGCTGGCCGGCGATGATGCGGCTCATTCGCGCCCAGGTCCTGGCTCTCAAGGCACAGCAGTTCGTGGAGGCGGCGGTGTCCTGCGGGACCTCCGATTGGAAGATCATCCGCCAACATGTCTTGCCCGGGCTCTGGGGGCTGTCTCTGGTGTGGGTATCCATCGACGTCCGCCGGGTGATTCTCAATGAGGCCATTCTCAGTTTGCTGGGACTGGGTGTTCAGCCGCCTATGTCGAGCCTGGGCATCATGATCGCCGCCGGGTCGAACCGTCTGGAGACCAACTGGGGCGAGGCGCTCTGGCCCAGCCTCGCCCTGGTTATCCTGGTGGTGGCCCTGTCATACCTGGGTGACGGGCTGCGGGATGCCTTCGACGTGCGGATGGGGGACTAGATGCAGGGAAACGCCCGTACCGACGGAAGCGACATGACGAATATGGCAGACGTCAATCACAACGTGGTCCTTCATGTCGAGCGGCTCAAGGTCTATTTCCCAATCAATGGGGGGCTGTTGTCCCACCAAGTCGGTTCGGTGCGGGCCGTCGACGACGTCTCTTTCACCATCCAGAAGGGGGAAACCCTGGGGCTCGTTGGAGAGAGCGGCTGCGGGAAGACCACCCTGGGACGGGCTATTCTGCGGTTGGTTCCGCTCACAGCCGGCGCGGTCAAGCTGGAAGGTGAGGATCTGGCCCAAATGGATCGCGCCGAGCTTCGCCGCCGACGGCTGAAGATGCAGATGGTGTTTCAGGATCCCGCTAGCTCCCTGAATCCACGCATGACGGTGGGGGAGATCATCAACGAGCCTCTCCAGAACTTCGCGTCTGGCACGCGCCAGGAGCGCAGCCAGCGCATTCAAGAGCTGATGAACTTGGTAGGGCTGAATACGGCCTGCCAGAACTGCTACCCTCACCAGCTGAGCGGGGGGATGCGCCAGAGAGTTGGGATAGCGCGTGCCTTAGCTCTCAACCCGCTGCTCGTCGTGGCCGACGAGCCGGTTTCGGCCCTTGATGTCTCTATCCAGGCCCAGATCTTGAACCTGATGCAATCGCTCCAGGAGAGGCTCGGTCTGACCTACCTGTTTATCGCCCACAATCTGGGTGTGGTCAAGCACGTTAGCAGTCGGGTGGCGGTGATGTACTTAGGCCGTCTGGTGGAGATTGGTGATAGCGATAAGCTGTACTCCAACCCTCTGCATCCATACACCCGAGCTCTGTTCTCCGCCATGCCGGCACCCGACCCCGACATCGAGCGCCGTCGTCAGCGAACGGTGCTCCAAGGTGAAGTCCCCAGTCCGTTGAACCCGCCCTCGGGTTGTCGTTTCCATCCTCGGTGCCCTCGTGCCAAGGACATCTGCTGTGAGCAGCTGCCCGATCTGATGGAAGAGGACAAGGGGCACTACGTAGCCTGCCACTACCTGTAGGGAGGGCGGTAAGCCATGATCGACATGTGGCCGAGCGACCACTCGAAGGGGCGAGGCCGAGGCCTCACCCCTGTAGCTACCCGCTCACCAAAACAACGCCTACGCGCCGACCGAGCTATCGCTCGGAATCTCCGCGCGACTCCGTCACGCCCTCGCGGGCACCTGAAGCTCAACAGGCGACAGGATCTTGGTGGACAGGTTGGTGACCAGGTGCTCGAAATCCTCCAGAATGCGCTTCGCCTCGTCGGAGTTCAGCGCCTTCATCAGATTCTCGGGGGAGTCAAAACTGATCTCCAGCACCCAATCCGGACCGCTGCCCACCAACGTGGAGTAGCTCTTGATCTCCTGAAATCCGTGCTGCTTCTTGAAGAAGGAGATCCCCACGTCGCGTAGCCAGTTATCATGATCGGATTCGCGCCCGGTCATGATGCTGTAGGTGACCAGATACTGCACCATCGTAGCCACAGCACCTTCCCATGATGTACGTAGCCCCGTAAGCGGGGGTAGTCTGGGGGCAATGTCCGTGCCATGAGAAGGGCTTGGGGAATGGAATCGATTCCCCCTTCCCAATAGGGAAGGGGGCAGGGGGTTAGGTCCGTTTCGGACAGTAGCTGTCCAGGATCTTCTGGATGATGCCGGTCGTGGATCGTTCCTCGTGGTAGCGCACCAGCACGACCCGTCCGCCGTAGCCCTCCGCGATCCGGGCCTCGGGCAGGTTCTCGGGGGAATAGTCTCCGCCCTTCACGTAGACGTCCGGCCTCACCTCCGCAACCAGCGCCTCGGCCGTCCTCTCGCCGAACAGCACCACGTAGTCCACCATCTCCAGGGCGGCCAGCACCTCCGCCCGGTCCCCCTCGGGCAGGATGGGCCGGCCCGGCTTTTGGGACTGTCGGATCGAGGCGTCGCTGTTGAGACCCACCAACAGAATATCGCCGAGGGACGCCGCCTCCCGCAGGTAGCGCACGTGGCCGGCATGCATCAGGTCGAAGAAGCCGTTGGTGAAGACGATCTTCCTGCCGGCGGCTCTGTACGGAGCCAACTCGGCCACCAACCGGTCTCGCTCGACCACTTTCCCCATCAGGCGGTTCCTCCTCGTGCGTTCTCTCCACTATGATACCCTACCCGGCGAGGGAGATGAGAGAGCATGTTGCGAACCGGTGGGAAGTCGCTCAATCCCGGGTTCTCCCCGTCGCCAAGCTCAAAGCGGCCGATGCTCTCTCGCAACCGCTCTGCACCCGCAGCCAGCTCCTGCGCTGAAGCTACCAGAGAGTGCAGCTGCACCCCCATCTCCTCGGCGGAGGCGGTAACCTCCTCAGCCGCCGCCGAGTTCTCCTCGGCCACCGCCGCGATGGTCTCGATGGCCCGGTTTGCCTGGTCGGTTCGAGCGGCCACATCCCGACTGGTAGCGCTGTTACGCTCCACCCCCTGGGAAACTCCCGACACAGCCTGTGACGCCTCCAGGCCGTGCGCCGCCATCTCCCTCGCGGCAATACCGATCTGCGCTACCTGCGCATTGGACTGAGAGACGGCGACCGATATCTCCTGCAACGCTTTGCCGGCATCGTCGGCAACCTTGCGTCCGCGCTCCACCTCCTCAGCCCCCTTGTTCATGGCCGCTACGGCCTCCGCCGTGTCCTTCTGCACCGTTGTTATCAGCTGCGCGATCTCCTTGGTCGCCTTGGAGCTGCGCTCAGCAAGATTCCTCACCTCGTCGGCCACAACGGCGAAGCCCAGCCCATGCTCGCCGGCTCTGGCCGCCTCTATGGCGGCGTTCAAGGCCAGCAGGTTGGTCTGCTCGGCAATCTCGTCGATCGTTTCCACGATCTGGCCGATCTGCTCGGATCTCCGACCAAGTTCCTGCATCCTGGCCGCGGAGTCCTCCACCGCGGTCGTGATCGCGTGCATCCCCTCCACGGTTCGTCTCACGGTGTCGGCCCCGTTTCGCGCGGCTATCTCGACCCGCTCGCTCGCCTCGCCCAGGGCAGTGCTCTGCAGCTCCACCTGTTTGACCGAGTTGATTATCTGCTGAACCGACGCCGAGATCCGCTGCAACTCCAGCACCTGCTGCCGGGCATCTTCGACCATCTGTCCAATAGCCCGGGTCAGCTCGCTCACGAAGGCAGAGCTTTCCGTCACCCCCTGAGCCTGCTCCTGGTTGCCCCGGGACACCTGCAGCATGGCCCTCGTCACCTGCTCGGTGCCGTCGTTGATCCGAGCTGCTACCCCGGACACCCCATTGCTCGTTTCCGCCACTTTGTATGCGCTGTTGGCTACTTCGCCGATGACGGTTTTCAGCTCGCGCACCATTCCGAAGAATGCTTGCCCGAGCACGTCCCTGTCCGACTTCGGCCTTACCTCCAGAGTGAGATCTCCGTTGGCTATGCGCTGTGCGGCATCGGCCATTTCCTCCACGTAGCTAACCATGCTGCGGAAGGCTCTGGCCATGTCCCCCAGCTCATCACCCCGTTCCTCGTCCAACTCGACCTTCTGGTCGACATCCCCTTCGGCGATCGCCTTGGCCAGCCTGGTCATCGCGCCCACCGGTGCGCTGAGATACCATGCGTTCATCCAGCCCATCACCAGCGAAATCACCATCCCCAGACCGCTAACGAGTAACAGACGAACTCGGAGATCCTGGCTGATCTCAGCCGATTGAAAGCAGAAGAAACCCAGCACCACCAGAGGAATGGCCACCGCCGTGGAGATCCAAGCGATCTGCCGATAATGGAGGCCGAGACGCACCCGACTTAGCCAGCGTAACTGCAGCAACTCCATCATTTTCCTCAAATCCTCTCCTTCCAGCTCCAAACGGCCAATCATCTACTTTAGTGAGGTCTACATACAGCAGGCGCGCTGATTTCGCGCACCTAGCTACAATTCGGCATGAATGGTGGTTCTGATAAGTGTCAATCGACGCCACACCGGTTAAAGACGCTCAATCGCCGCTAGCCCTTCTGTTGCGAGGCCTTCGGACATCGTGTAGAATCGCCCCGTTGCCCGTTGTTCTACCGGTGGCAGCGGGCGCTACAGCCTTTGAGGATAGGGCAGGGCGAAAGGGCGGGTTTCGGATTCCCTGGGCGCCAGTCAAGCCGGGTCGAGGACACGCGGCATGCCCAGCATCTCGGCGGTACTCCCCGCCTTCAATGAAGAGAAGATCATCGCGGCCTCTGCCACCTCGATGGCAGCTACCCTGGCCGATCTCACCGACGACTACGAGGTAGTGGTCGTCGACGACGGCAGCCGCGACGCCACCAGGCAGATCGTAGAGAGTCTGTCGGTCCAAGACCCCCGAATCCGGTGCATCAGCCACCCGGTCAACCGAGGGTACGGAGCGGCTCTGGCCACCGGTTTCACCGCGGCCGAGAAAGAGCTGATCTTCATGACCGACGGGGACAAGCAGTTCGACGCCCGGGAGGTGGCCGGCTTCCTGCCCTTCATCGACGAAGCCGAGATGGTCATCGGCTACCGAAAGCCCCGGATGGACACCCCGATGAGGCGGTTGAACGCCTGGGGCTGGAACCTGCTCGTCCGGCTGCTGTTCGGCTACGTGGCCAGGGATGTGGACTGTGCCTTCAAGCTATTCCGCCGTTCCGTTTGGCAGGGCCTCCGGGTCGAATCGACCGGGGCCACGTTCAGTGCCGAGTTCCTGATCAGGGCCCGGCGGCGGGGCCATCACATCAAGGAACTGCGCGCCACCCACTTCCCCCGCACGGCGGGGCGGGCCACCGGCGCCAAGCCGTCGGTCATCCTACGAGCCTTCCGCGAGCTGATCAAGCTGCGGCTAACCTTGTCCAGATCGATGGAGACGAGGGAAGCAGTTGAAGATACCACCCGAGGGGAGACCCAACCCTTCTGAGACACCACCGGAAGGGCTCCAAAGCAAGCCCACCCCAGGCACACGGGGCAACGCGGTCCCAGATGAGCCACAGACGCGGCCGAGCCGCTTTTCAGTCTTGAAGGTCGCCCCCACCTTCTTCTTTGCCGACTACGGTTGCCACGTTCGAATCCTGGAGGAGATTCGGGTGCTCCAGTCATTGGGGCACCGTCCGGTGCTCTGCACCTACCCGTCCGGCCAGGACGTCCCCGGGATAGAGATCCGCAGGGCCGGCTTCGGACCCTGGACCCCGGGCGTGAAAGTGGGGCCGGCTCGACGGAAGCTATACCTGGACCCACTACTCTCCCTGAAGGCTGCGCGGGTGGCCGCGGAGATCAAGCCTGCCATCGTCCACGCCCATCTGCACGACGGCGCCCTGGTGGGCTATCCCGTTAGCCGTGCAATCCGCGCTCCCCTGGTGTTCGATTTCCAGGGCAGCCTCACGGGCGAGATGCTGGACCACGGCTTTCTCAACCGTCGTAGCCCCCTCTACCACCCCTGGCGGCTGCTTGAGAAGGCCATCAACGGCATGGCCGACGCCATCGTCACCAGCACCGCCAACAGCGCCAGCCTTCTGGTGAAGAAGTTCGGTTGCCCGGCTCGAAAGATCTTCACCGTTGCCGACTGCGTTAACACCGACATGTTCGCCCCTCGGTCGGTATTGACGGCCTCCAACGGCCACTCCGACCAGCTGGATGAGCTGCGGCGCCGTCTGGGCGTCCCGGCGGGCTACAAGGTGGTGGTGTACCTGGGGCTGCTCCAGGAGTACCAGGGGATCAGCCATCTGCTTCAAGCCGCCAAGGAGGTGGCCTCTCGCCACCTGGACGTCCACTTTCTGATCATGGGCTACCCCGGGCTGGAGAAGTACCAGAACATGGCCGATGAGCTGGGCATATCCAACCGGGTCACCTTCCCCGGTCGCGTGCCATACAGCCAGGCCCCCCTCCACCTGGCGCTGGGGGACGTGGCGGTCTCACCCAAGATGTCGGAGACGGAGGGGAACGGGAAGCTGCTTAACTACATGGCAATGGGCCTTCCCACGGTGACCTACGACACCCCGGTCAGCCGGGAGATCCTGGGAGACTTGGGGGTCTTCGCCCGCACCGGCGACCCTCA
>DAHXJB010000221.1:0-5326 GCA_027372455.1 Chloroflexota bacterium
CTTGTCCCCTATGATCAGGATGGGGATGTCGGAAGCCGCCCTCAGCTGCCTGCACCGTTCCAGTCCATCTTCTCCCCCGACGCCCGTTTCCAGTATAAGCAGCCTCGTGCCGGGGAGTTGGCGGATCTCCTCTGACAGTCGAAGGCTTTCTCGCGAAAGCATCAGGGTGAGGGCTAGCCGGCCGGCAGCAGCCGCGATCTTCTCGGTGGTGTCGGGATCATTGAGGACGGCGACAATCGAATCGGCCATAAGCGTCTCCGAGGGGGACACCCGGGTATCTCCACTCTTTCCGATGTGTGGTTCCTGTTGTCGTGTGCCTAGTGGCCAGACACAGTGGCTCTGATGCCTGGGAGCGCGGGCGTCCCGCCCGCCGTCCTCCTGTAGGGGCGAGGCATGCCTCGCCCCTCGTTTCAAAACCAGTTTGGCGGACTACTAGTCGAGTTGCCCGAGCTCTGCCTCGAAGTCCCGCAGCTCCTCGGGTTTCAGCTTGACGTAGAGCCCGCTGCCCTCCACGGCTACCGTGCCGTCGGCCAGCAGTATCCGCCCTCGGGCCTCAACCATGCGTCCGCGGTCCCTGGTTACCTCACCGGTAACCGTGATCTTCTGCCCCAACGGGATCGGTTTGCGGTACTTGACCTCGAACTTGGCGGTGAAGGTCCAATACCCGTGGATGAATCCCGCCCGTCCGATGGTCTCGTCCAGCAGGGCGCTGGCGATCCCACCATGCATTCGATCGGGATATCCCTGATGCTCGGGACCAGGGGTGAAGTGGGTCACCACCTGGTCCCCCTGCTGGTGAAACTGGACCTTCAGCCCAACCGGGTTGTCTTGGCCACAGACGTAGCAGTGACGCGAGCCGGGCTGCCGGATCACCGTCTCACCCAACCTCCACCTCCTGGCCGAGCACCCGGACCAACTCCTCCACCTTCTCCGGCGCCAGGACAGGCTTGGCCTTTCTGAAGATCGTCTTCAACTCCTTGGGCTGCATCACGGGGATCGGAGGGCTTTGAACCTCCAGTCGAGCCCCCGGATTGGTGAAGACGAGGATGGGACGCGCCTCCAGGCCCGCGACCAGTTCCTCGGAGCCATTCTTCTTCAGATAGCTGGCCAACATCCCCAGCACCCTGTTGACGTCGGCGAACGGGTTTCCAAGTCCACCTTCCGTCAGACCCCGAAACAGATTGCTCCCGATGCTTCCCCTGGCCCAGCGTCCGTTTTGAAAGCGGACGGTGCCGCCGTTCGGCTTCGGAACCAGCACGAACAGGCCGCCAGGGCCAACCAGCAGATGGTCGGGCAACCCCTGGGCGGCGAAGTTGAACATGGTGTAGCGATTGTCGACCCCCCGCAGGGCCGGAATCAGCCACTGGTCCTGACGAAAGCGAGATCCCCACCGACGGGTGTAGTTCCGACCGAAGCTGAGCAGCAGAAAGGCGCCGATCAGCGCCGCGTAGGCGGCGAGGATCGCCTGCTCGCCGAATCTGCCTGTCAGCAGGGAGAGCCCGAAGCCAACTACCAGCAGACCCATGGAGGCAAAGTTGGCTATGTTGCCGATCTTCACCTTACCGCTAACGTAGCTCTTGTTCTCGACGATTTGCATTGATACACCTATGAGTAGTTCTTGAATACGAGGCAGGCGTTCTGACCCCCGAAACCAAAGGAGTTCTTCAGCGCGACCCTCACCTCGGCGCGCCTTCCCGTCCCCGGCACGTAGTCCAGATTGCACTCGGGGTCGGGCTCCTCAAGGTTAATGGTGGGGTGAATGAAACCCTCAAACAACGTCATCACCGTGGCCACCGACTCCAGGGCTCCGGAAGCCCCCAGCAGGTGGCCCAGCATCGACTTGGTCGAGCTGATTGGGACCCGGTATGCGTGCTCCCCGAACAGCCGCTTGATCGCCCTCGTCTCAGTGGCGTCGTTCAGCGGTGTCGAGGTCCCGTGAGCGTTAATATAATCGACCTCCTCGGGCCGCACCCCGGCGTTCGCCAACGCTTCCTCCATCGCTCTGGCCGCCCCCTCTCCCTCCGGTTCCGGTGCCACCACATGATAGGCGTCGGCGGTGGAAGCAAAGCCCACCAGTTCGGCGTATATCCGAGCCCCCCTTGCCACCGCGTGGCTCAATTCCTCGATCACCAGGATCGCCGAGCCTTCCCCCGGTACGAAACCGTCTCGCAGTGCGTCGAAGGGCCGGCTGGCGTGCTTCGGATCCCCGTTACGGGTCGACAGCGCCCGGATGGCACAGAAGCCGGCCAGCCCCAGAGGGCAGATCGAGGCATCGGCGCCTCCCACCAGCATCACATCCGCGGCACCCCGCCTGACCACCTCCATTCCCTCCCCTATCGCCTGGGTCGAGGCGGCGCAAGCAGTCACCGCAGTTGAATTATACCCCTTGAGGCCAAAGATATGGCTAACCTGGGCCGCTCCCATGTTCGGCAACATGGCGGGGATGAAGAACGGACTCACCCGGTCCGGCCCCCTCTGCAGCAACTGCTGGTGCTCGTCTGTTATCGTACCCAGGCTACCGATGCCGGTGCCCAAATAGACTCCTGCTCGGTGCGCATCCGCTGGGGAGATATCGAGAGATGCATCCTCCAGTGCCATACGGGTGGCCGCCACCGCGAACTGGCTGAATCGGGCCATTCGGCGGGCTTCCTTCGCCTCGATCCAGTCGGCCGGCCGAAAATCCCGCACCTCGCCCGCTATCTGGCAGGGGAAGGAACTCGGATCGAAGAGGCTCATTCTGTCGATGTTGGTCTCCCCGGCCTTGACGGCTCGCCAGAAGCGCTCTGCACCTAATCCGAGGGAGCTCACCACCCCCAGTCCGGTTATCACTACCCTGCGCGGGTGGCTCGGGCTCTTTCCGTGCGACAGAGACTGGGATGATGGGATGGCTTCCGGTGGGTTGGAGACTCCAGCCGGGATCTGGTTGATCTGTTTCTGGATAGTGGGGCTGCTACTCACAGCATCCTCCCTATTGAGACGAGTTGTGAGGATCGAGGCCGGTCTCTATTGCCTCCACCAGTTTCTGGTCCACTGCCTGCTTGGCCACCCGGACGCCGTTCTTGATGGCCAGGGCGTTGGATCTTCCGTGGGCGATGATTGCGATCCCCTTCACCCCGAGGAGTGGCGCGCCACCATACTCGGCGTAGTCCAATCGTCGCTTGACCCGCCTGAAGGCTGGCTTGAGGGCCAGAGCAGCCAGCTTGGAGGCAAGGTTAGACGTGAGTTCCGCCTTCAGTATGTCGAAGAGGGTCGAGGCCAGCCCCTCGCTGAGCTTGATGACGACGTTGCCGGTGAATCCGTCGCAGACCACTACGTCGGCTGCACCCGTGGGGATATCCTTCCCCTCCACGTAGCCTGTAAAGTTGATGGGCAGTGCCTCAAGCAAGGGGCGGCAGCTCTGGACTAGGCCGTTTCCTTTGGTGTCCTCCTCGCCGTTGCTGAGGAGCGTAACCCGGGGCCTGGCCACCCCAAAGATCCGCTCCATGTAAACGGACCCCATCAGGGCGAACTGCGCCAGGTACTCGGGCTTGCAGTCCACGTTGGCACCGGCGTCCACGATGAAGCACTTCCCTTCGGCGGTGGGGAACACGGCACCGATGGCCGGCCGTTCTATCCCCTCTATCCTGCCCAAGCCGAAGAGCGCGCTGGCCATGACCGCCCCGCTGTTGCCCGCCGAGACGAAGGCGTGGGCCTGGCCCTCTCGAACCAGGTTGATCCCCAGGGCTATGGAGGAGCGACGCTTCTGGCGAAGGGCTGTAGCGGCATGTTCCCCCATTCCCACCACCTCCTCGGCGTGGACGATGGGGATCTTCAGTCCGGAAACATCGTGCTTGGCCAGTTCCTTCTGGATTGCCTCCTTCGGGCCCACCAGGATGATCTCTACCCCATATTCGCGAATGGCGGCTACTGCCCCCTCCACCACCACGCCGGGAGCATAATCACCGCCCATAGCATCCAGGGCAATCCTGATCATCGCGTCAGCCAACGGTGTCCTCGAAGCCCATCTCTAGCTCGCACTCCCTGTTTCGGTGGTAGGGGCGATCCTCATGTTTGCCCCTACAGATGCCGGCCCTGCTACGGGTTCTAAGTAGCCGGCGCCGGTAGTATAGATCGGCAACCGGCCCCAAGCCAATAGGAAGGGCGCTACCCGACGGAGAAAACGGGTAGCGCCCTACGCTTCGCGCTGAAGGTGTGAAAGCCTACGGCTTCCTCTAGATCCCTCAACCACCCACCGGTCCGCAGCTAGAGCCGCTGCTGTAGGAACTCCCCAGGGATCCCCCGGCCGAGCCACCCGAGAAGCCGAACACCGAGACCTTGCGGCTCACCTTATCGGTATTGCAGCGGGGACAGCGGATCTCCGACGACCCTGATGAAGTGCGAACGAGCTTCTCGAAGCTCTCGCCGCACTCCGCACAGCTGTATTCGTAGATGGGCACCTCGATCCTCCCAAGATATGCCAAGTATGTCAACCCGAGTATATCTATCCCCCCGCATTACCGTCAACAATCGGCGGACGAAAAAGGCGAGGGATCAATCTTGAAATCCCTCGCCTCTCGCGAACCCAAGCTACCAACGGAGCCGGGATCAACCCAGGTATCCCCCCTGGCTGGAATAAAGCGTTAGGCGCTACACAACCGCACTCGGTTTTACCTCGCCACTCCGTTATTCACGGTATCCCATTCGGCATCTCACGACGCCCAGCCTCGCAACCTAACCTCTATTGGCCGATAATATACAATGCAGGGGTAATTATGTCAATACTGGAATCGCCCACTTTTCTGCGACTTCTTGCCCGCGATTCCTAGTTGTCTTACCAATCTAGTGGCAGTTCGAGGCCGTTTAGGACCTCTTGCCCCAATGGTTCCAACTGTACCACCGTGTCAGCCGTCGCCCCTGTCGCACCCGCAGCGGTCGGCTGTGCACCCACCGGTTGAGACTCGAACACAGCAGCCTGAAATCTCTGGGTCCACCGTCCGTTGCGCAGCTTCGGCTCCTCCTTGGGGTAGCCGAATGTGTCGGCGCCACCATGGCGGTCGAAGTACTCTTTGAAGTGAGTGGGAGTCCCATCCGGAGCGTAGTTCGCCACGTAGTGTCCCAGGCCCGAGCCCGGCTGGTTCGGGAAGTAGGTCACATCTCCTCTGGGGCGCTGCTTGGCATCTTGTCGATCCATCGGAGGGTCGTAGTACCATGGATAGATGAGATTCCCCAGAAGGCGGCGCTCGATTCTGTACTCGGGCGGGTTCTCCGGATGCCATTCCAGCACACCGTTCTGGAAGTACTGGACGAACTGGTTGGCCCCGGCTGGATCCAGAACCACCCTGCCGAT
>DAHXJB010000228.1:0-3049 GCA_027372455.1 Chloroflexota bacterium
CCACCAGGTCGGCGATGACGGCGCCGTTCCGCGGGTCGTCCTCGGGGATACCGGCTTCGACCTTGCCCACCAGGTCGGCGCCCATGTCGGCCGCCTTGGTGTAGATGCCACCACCCAGTTGGGCGAAGAGCGCCACGAAGCTGGCGCCGAAGCCGAAGCCGACAATCAGGAAGGGTGCCTTATCGGGGGCAACCAACCCGCCGTAGGCGGTGAAGATGCCGGCCACGCCCAGCAGGCTCAAGGCGATGACCAGGAAACCGGAGACCGCGCCGCCTCGCATGGAGACTGTGATCGCCTCCTGGAGGCTGCGCTGAGCGGCGGCCGCCGTCCGAATGTTGGACTTCACGGCCACGTACATACCGATAAAACCCGCGAGACCCGAGCAACCGGCGCCAACCAGGAAAGCTATCGCCGTCCGAACGCCCAGCGCGGAATCGTGCTCTACCCAGCCGATAAGCACTCCAATCAAGACCGAGGTTACCAGGGCGAGGAGCAGGATGGTGCGGTACTGTCTGTTGAGGAAGGCCATAGCCCCCTCGAAGATGGCGTTGCCCACAGCCCGCATGGCATCGTTGCCCGTGTCGCGGCGCAGCACGTCCCACGCCAGGTAGAACGCGAACACGATTGTCACCAGGCCCGCAACCGGAACTACCCAGAGCAAGTTCATAACGCTCTGAAACTCCTCCCATTCTTGAGAATGTGGTTAGATTGCAATTGTGTCCGAGGCCGCCTGATTAGCATGATTCGAGCATCATGGTAGCACACTCGCTAGCGGTGTGCTACTGTTCCGTGCGCTCCGCTGGGCCTCTCAATCGTCCGCACGAGAAGGTCAACGGCACCGCGGTCTCATTCAGGTTGGACCTTCCCACGGATCGACGGAAGGGGCGGGAGAGAGACACTCTACCTGGAACGACAGTTGCGACCTTAGTGTTTGGCCGCAGCTTTCCCCGAACGGGGGTCACTAAGAAAGGGTACAGGGGCACAATGACATTTAGGACGATAGATTGGATCAGCGGCGGCTTGACCGTCGTCGGCGCCCTTAACTGGGGACTGGTAGGGCTGTTCCGTTTCAATCTGGTCCGTTCGCTCTTCGGCTGGTCCACACCGATCGAGCGGCTCATCTACGGAGCCGTTGGACTTGCAGGGACCATCTTTGCCTTCAGGGCGATCCAGTCCGCTGGCAAGGCCCGAGGGCCGCGGGTCCGGGAGCGATTTGAGGAGCGGAGGCCCATAGGGGTCGTCTGAGCCTCCGGGTGACGGCCGTCAAAGTCCACGCGGCGACACACGCTTCGCGTTCGCGACGGCCGCAGGATCGAGCCTTCGGCCAGCGCTGCCATCGCTGCCGCCCAAGCCCCGATCCCCCACTCCGGCATTACCCTGTTGCGTCACATGTCGTGGTATTCATCTTGTCACGTGAACATGCTGCTCTCACTGGGTTGGAGCGGGCTGCGTGCCGAAAGGTGGCACTCGAGGATACTGCCATGCCACAGCTTCTCTCTTCCTATGAGTCCCCGATTTTCAAGCTAGCTAGCGTCCGGAGTGTGTCTTTCTATTTCGGATCTGCTAGTCGATGGTCGTTCGTATCTACGTGCACGGACTCGGAAGCGCTTGCAGACGGGGCGAATCCTCTAACTATCAGCCATACTGTACAAGACTCCCACAATTATGGCGGTCTTTCTGTTCTTGTTCAACCGCTGCCTCCCTAGACGTGGCGTACATGCCAAAGAAGCCGAGTGGCACGAGACACAGATACAGAAATCATGCTACCCTTGCGGTCCCTTTGATCGAGCTCATCTCGACGCCTCGTGAACGCCCTGACCATGTGCTGTCGTTTGCGTGCTGACCTCAGGGCTGGGCCACGTCCAGGCGTACCAGAAAATGAAAAGAGTACAGGCAATCTCGATGGCCGCGAAGAATGCGTAGAAAAGGGTCGGCGTTTCTCCCGTCAGCGACCAGGCAACGAACGCGGTATGGAACGCGCCCGCGATGATGTTCGCCCAGCGATTCCCGCGATAACCCAACACTCGCGACAGGAGAACCATGGCGATCGCAGTCTCCATCAGCAGCGCCGTGGCCAACACGAATCCTTGAGTGATCTGAATGCCTCCGGCCTATCCTGCCATCAGTTGCCGCCAGGATTCCGGGGCGCAGCACAGGATTGAAGAACAGGGTATAGACATCGGCATAGACGTAGTTGAACATGACGAATATCCACAGTGTCGAGAGGATTACTCTCCTGTCTTGCACTGTAGCCGTCTTCGGAGCGGCCTGATCGACCACCGGGCCGGGTCAGGAGCGTGTCGCCATTGTCCTCCAGCGTGATCGCTAGGCCGCCAAACCAGTCGGTCCACTCGCGACCCAGATGGCCCTTGATCCTGATTTGATAGATGGTGGCGTGACCTGGATCTGCTCCTGGGCTCGGTTGGTTTGACATTGCTGTACCCCGTTCTGAGCAGTACTTCCAACTCGCGTTGGCTTAATGGATCCTCAAGGGGCTGGGCAGGTGAGGTAGAGAGCAAGAGGGGCTCTTCTTCGTGTGTCTGCGTCTCAGCTGCAAATGCGGTCAGCAACTTGCCTATGTAGTCCGGCATAATCCCGCGAGCCGCCGCCTCCGACAACAGTCGAGCCATCGGCATACCTTCGTCGACAAAGAGACGGACGAAGCCGCCCGGCTCTGCCAGCGCCAGCACGTCACCCAGCAACCGCACCGCCTTGTCCTGTTCGCCATGCATATGGTGAGCGCCCGCCTGCAGAACCATAGCCCTGAGCCGTTCGTCCTGCCAACCCTTTGCCTCCATCTGCCGGTGCAAGGGCTCCAGCACCGCCAGCGCCCTGGCCGGGTCGCCCTGGGCCAGATGCACCCTGGCCTGGCTCAGAGGGAGATCGTGGGTCCGAGCCAGCTGAGCGGCCGCCGCCAGTTGCAGTCCGGCAATCCAGCCTTCCGTGCGCGTTTCCAGGGCGGCGATCTCTGTCTCGGAGATCCACCCGGACGAGGCCGTCGCGCTGGGGGCGGCCGTGCAGGCAGCCATCGTGGCGGGGGAGCCCGTGG
>DAHXJB010000233.1:0-2078 GCA_027372455.1 Chloroflexota bacterium
CTCCGTCTTGTTTGCCGCCTTAACCCTGCTGTAGACCGAGAAACCGACAGACGCTGCAGCCATCAGCAGCAGAACCAGCGACATCGGTCTCGTGACGAACACGTCCATGCTGCCCTTGGAGATGATGAGCGACTGCCTCAGAGCCTCCTCCATCATGGGAGAGAGGATCAAAGCCAGCACCACTGGAGCCGCCGGGAAGTCCAGCTTGCGCATCAGGTAGCCCAGGATGCCGAACCCGATGCTGACCCAGATGTCGAACAGGTTGTTCCTCACCCCGTAGGCGCCTATGAAAACGAGGGTCATCACCGTCGGTGCCAGGAGTGGATAGGGCACCTTAACCAAGCGCGCCCACAGCCCCACCAGAGGGAGGTTCAGCACCAGCAGCATGGCGTTGCCCACGTACATGCTGGCGATGAGGCCCCAAACGAACTGTGGGTTCTGTTCGAACAGCAGGGGTCCGGGTCTGAGCCCGTGGATCATCAGGGCGCCCAACAGCACCGCCAACGGGGGCGAGGCCGGGATTCCCAGGGTGAGAAGGGGAACCATGCCGCCGCCAGCCGCCGAGTTGTTCGCGCCTTCGGGAGCCGCCACCCCTTCGATGAGTCCGGTGCCGAACTTCTCGGGCTCCTTGGAGAGCTTCTTCTCAATATCGTAGGCGATGAAGGCAGCGACGGCCGCGCTGGCTCCGGGCAGGATCCCCAGGAAGAAGCCGAGGGGCCCGCTGCGCAGGAGAGCGCCCGTCGACCGCTTCCAGTCCTCTTTGGTGGGGAAGATGTTCTTCAGCTTCGTGTCGTAAACCGATAGCGCTTCGCCTTCCAGATTGCTCAGCACCTCAGGAATGGCAAAGAGCCCCACCACCATACTGATGAAGTCGATACCGCCCATGAGGTTGGCGTTGCCGAAGGCGAACCGGGTCTGCCCCGTCATGGGGTCGAGCCCGATCGTGGCCAGGAACATTCCGAACAACCCGGTCAATAACCCTTTGACCAGCGACTTGCCCGCGAGGCTGACGATAATGGTCAGCCCCAGCGCCATCAGCGCGAAGTACTCGGGCGGTCCAAAGTCGAGAGCCACCGAGGCCATGGCGGGAGCCAGCAGCATCAGCAGGATGATGGCAACCGTGCCCGCCACGAAGGATGATATCGCCGCCATACCCAAAGCAGGCCCCGCCCTGCCCTGCCGCGCCATCTTGTATCCGTCCAGGCTGGTGGGCACCGAGGCCGCTTCACCCGGCGTGTTGATGAGAATGGCCGTGGTGGAGCCTCCGTACATCGACCCATAGTAGATGCCGGCCAGCATGATGATCGCCGTCGTGGGGTCCAGGCCCGCGCTGACAGGTATCAGAATCGCTATCCCTGCCGTGGGGCCAATCCCCGGAAGAACACCGATCAGGGTCCCCAGGAGAGCCCCCAGGAAACAGTAGAACAGGTTTTCGGGCGTCAGAAGAACGGCGAAACCTAAGCCTAAGTAGCTGAGGATGTCCACTTGCCTACTCCCACGACTAGGGTATGATCAAGAAGCCGGTGGGAAGGGTCATCTGCAGCCATAGCCCAAAGATGGCATACAGCCCAACCGAAACGGCGAGGCTGAACGCGACCAGGGTGTGCCAGCGATACGAGCTCAGCATCCGAACCAGAACCAGCAGAAAGGCGAAGGTCGATATGATATAGCCCACTACGGTGGCCAGCATCGTGTACGCTGCCAGAGCCCCGATGGTTGTTACTATCCAGATCAGCCCCTTCCCCGGGGGCCACTTCAGCGTCGCACCGGAACCCAAGCTCCGAACCCCATTGACTATCAGGATCAGACTCAGGAGAACCATCGCCAGAGACAGCCAGTAGGGAAGAAAGCCGGTGCCCGGTATCGAGTTGCCGTACACCATCTCCAGCTTCGACGACTGGTAGAAGAGGATCGCGGACACTACAAAGAGAACCGCTCCGCTGACGACATCCGCCCGTTTCACTGTCCTCACCCCTCTCGCCAAACAGGCTGTGGCAGCAGTGGCCGAAACCCCCGACGGGACCGGTGAACTGGACGAAAGCCAGTCGCCGGCGCCGTCTCGAGCCTAGAGGGCCCGG
>DAHXJB010000254.1:0-6728 GCA_027372455.1 Chloroflexota bacterium
CTGGACGACGCGTGGTGCGCCTTCCTGGCCGACGAAGGCTTCGAGGTGGGGCTGAGCGTGGATGGTCCGGCCCTGCTGCACGACGCGCAGCGGCCCGATCACCAGGGCCGCGGCAGCGCGGCGCGGGTGGCCGCCGGCTTGAGCCGCCTGCTGGCGCACGGGGTCGAGCCGGACCTGCTGTGCACGGTCACCGCGGCGACCGCAGCGCAGCCGCTGGTCGTCTACCGCGCCCTGCGTGAGCTGGGCTCGACATTTCTCCAGTTCCTGCCGATCGTTCGGCTGACCGCGGACGGCTTGTCGGCGGAGTCGGTTAGCGCCCGGGCGTATGGCGAGTTCCTGTGCGCCGTCTTCGACGAGTGGATTCGGCGCGACATCGGGCAGATCGTGGTGCAGTTCTTCGCGGAGAGCTACCTCGCCTGGGCAGGCCGGCGGCCGACCCTGTGTGCGCTGGCGGAGACCTGCGGCAACGTGCTTGTCGTGGAGCACGACGGCGCGGTGTACGCGTGCGACCACTTCGTACGTGACGCGCATCGCCTCGGCAAGCTCGATACGGCGCACCTTGGCACCCTGGCGAGGTCTCCGGCGCAGCTCCGCTTCGGACAGCAGAAGCGGGATAGTCTCCCTGACCAGTGTCGGGGCTGTCCATGGCTCTTCGCCTGTGGCGGCGGCTGTCCCAAGGATCGCCTGGCCATGGCCGACACGGGTGAGCCGGGTTTGAACGTCCTGTGCGACGGGCTGCGCGCGTTCTACGAGCACGCCGATCCGCTGCTGCGCCGGATGGTCGAGTTGGGTCCGCGTCCGTCGGCGATCAAGGAGGAGATGCGGGCAGCGGAGCAGCGGCGCTGGCGTGGTGTGGGCCGCAACGATCCCTGTCCCTGCGGCAGCGGCCGCAAGGCCAAGCACTGCTGCTGGTCGAGCCGCCCCTGAGGAGAGAGGGCGTCGGGCGAGCTGAGGCCCCTCTTATCTCGACATGATCGAAGCCCACTAGTGACAAACTCGAGGGCTTCCTGCTATCCGCAGCACTCCACAAGCATCAGGATGTCCCTCGCAAGAGAGGGCATCTGTGCTTCTCAAGAGCACAAACCTTTTTCCGCTACCTGCTCAATGGCTCGGTGTCGATGTCGGCGGCGTCGTCGATGTCGGCGGTGGCGTGGGCGTAGCGATGGAACTGCTCTGCTGGCCCGTGTAGGTTTGCACTACTGGAATCAGGTAGGCCAGAGCTCGGTCCATGTCCTTGAGCACCGATAGCACGTCCGATTCCGACATGCTGGAGGAATTCTGGCTCAGCTTACTGAGGTCGGACTGCAGGCGGCTCAGCATGTTCACGATATCCTGATCCGTTGGCTGATTGTTGGCCAGGCTTACCATCTCTTTCCGGGCAGCGTCGAGGTCGCTAGTGATCTGTTGTGCGATGGAAGCTGCCGTTGGGGTTCCGGTCCCGACGGTGGTGGCCGTGCCTCGCGCCGTGGGAGGCAGCGTTGCCTGAGGGCTCGGGGCGGCCGGGGTCTGCGTGCCGGGAGGAGGGGTGGGAGAGGGGTGCGTGGCAGCGAAGGCGGTGGCGGTAGCCCGGAAGAGGCGCGCCTGGGTGTTCACGACCGAGATCTCATCGCCCAGAATGCCGGTCATGCCGTTCAGAGCCCGCGTGCACTGCTGCGTCGACATCTGGGGACAGTACGCGGTGACGTAGTCCATCAGGGTGAGGATTTCCTGCATCGTGTTGACCAGGTCGTCGGAAGAGGGGTTGTTCGCGGCCAGCTGCTTCAGCTTCTGATCGTACTGGGCGATGCGGGTCAACGTGGCCTCGATATCGGCGGGACTGGGTGTGCTCGCGGCGGTGGGAGACGCCAGAGGCGGGATCCCTGGCGCCGGGCTCGGCCCCGACGATGGTCCCGCGGGTGCGCATGCTCCCGCCAGCACACCGATGGTCAGCGCCAATCCCGCGAGAACCCTTTTTCCGAATCGCATGATAATCTACTCCGTCCCTCTGCTGTATCTGCCGGCAGTCTTGCTGTCTGGTCGCTTGGATGGCCGCTGCCCGCACGCAAAGACCCACGGGCTGGAGTCAGCTTCCCCGGCTGTTCTCTGGTGGATCGAGCAGTTGCCTGCCCAGACGGCACCCTCGAAAAGTCGCAAGAAGCAGGCCGGCTGAACGGTAAATTAGTGTAGCAGCAACAGCGCCGTCGATCTATGTGCAATTTGATGTAGTATTGCTACGTCCCGGCGAGAGCTATCAGGCGTGATGACGTCTGCTTTCTCGACTGGTGCCCAGAGGATCCTGGAGGGGGTGCCTTCTCCTTTGAGCACGGGTGATTGCGCCAAGGGGTGAGCACGACGAGGTTGGGAGGAACCTGGTTTTGGACGAGAAGACACGAGTACTGTCAGCGCTGGTGGGCGGCAGGATCGATCGAGCACCGGTCACTGCCGTAATCAGTTCAGTGACCCAAGAGATGATGACGGAGTGTCGTGCTCCGTGGCCCGACGGTCACTGTGACCCCGAGTTGATGGCTCGCTTGGGGGCGGCTGCTCACACCATGTACGGCCTGGAAAGTGTGAAGGTGCCCTTTGACGTCGTAGTGGAAGCCGAGGCCCTGGGCGCGGAAGTCAACCACGGGGATCTCAACATCTACCCGCAGGTTGTGACGCCGGTGTGTTATGATCCCGCCGACTTGAAGATCCCGGATGATTTCTTCAAGCGGGGCAGGGTGCCAGTAGTTCTGGAGGCGATCCGGTTGCTCCGGCACCGCTATGGGGCGGAGACTGTCATCGTTTCCAGTGCTATGGGACCTCTCAGCGCATGCGGCCTCATGTTCGGTATGTCGACATTCATGATATGGATGCTGACGGAGCCCGATAAGTATCACCGAGCGATGGAGGCGGGAACCGAGCTCGCCACGATGTACGCAAGGGCGCAAATCGAGGCGGGTTCGGACCTGATCCAGTTCGGGGAAGCAGCGGCCTCGGGAAGCATGATCAGCCCCAAGCAATATGCCCAGAACGTAGCTCCATACCATCGAAAGTTGGTGAGCGGCGTAGGTGGCCTAACTGCCCTCCATATTTGCGGTAATATCGGGGGGCACCTGGAGGCCATCGCATCCACAGGCGCCACCGCAATCAGCTTGGACGAGCGGGTGGACATGGCAGTGGCGCGGCAGGTCTTGAAGGGCCGTATGGCTATCATCGGCAACGTGCCCACGGAACGGCTCTCTCGTGGTACGCCCGATGAGATTCGGGCCCTGAGCCGACAGGCGCTGGTGGACGGTGTGGACCTTCTTAACGCCGGGTGCAGCCTGCCCACGGATACCCCGGGAGTGAACCTGGAAGCGATGGTGGAGGAGGGGAGGTCTGGTCTTCAATGAAAATCGACTCCGGACCTATCGAAGTCGAAGAGGACGAAAGGAACGCTCGCGGGCAGGTCCGGTCAGTGAGGCGTGCTGCGGCCGTTCTCAAGGCATTTCAGCCAGGCGAGACGTTCCTCGGCGTGAACGAACTGGGCAGAAGGTTGGGTCTCTTGCCCAGCACTGTCCACCGTATCGCCGGCAGCCTGGCGACTGAGGGGCTGCTGGAGCACGACCCAGACACTGGAAAGTACCGCCTGGGTCTGGAAGTGCTTCGGCTTGGTCGGCAGTCTCTGGCCCAGCGAAGGCTCAGGGAGCAGGCGATGGGCCCGATGGAGAGCCTCGCCCGGCGGACAGGGGAGACAGTGAATCTAGGCGCCTTGGTTGATGGCCAAGTTCTGATTCTTGAGCGGGTGGAGAGCGATCACTCGCTTCGAGCAGGGGCCAAGCTAGGAGAGGTTCGCCCGGCACATTGCACGGCAGGTGGAAAGGTTCTTCTGTCGCTGTTGCCAGAAAGCGAGTTAGACCAGATTGTCGAGAGCCGAGGCCTAGCACGTCTCACCCCCAAGACCATCTGTTCTGCTGACGATCTCAAGCGGCACCTGGCCGAAGTGCGCTGCCAGGGATATGCGATCGACGATGAGGAGGGTGGACTAGGTATCCGATGTCTTGGCACGCCGGTATTTGATCATCGAGGGCACGCCGTGGCAGCCCTGGCTGTAGCGGGTCCTGCGGAGCGCCTGCCCCTCGCTCGGCTCCTCGATCTCAAGAATGAAGTGATTGCTGCTGCGCAAGATATGTCCCATGAATTGGGCTGGTTCCCTTCGGTAGATCGGTAGATCGGTAGAGCGCGGGAAAGAATACTGACCTCAAGGTGGCGGCTTGACCGCGGCCCCCTTCTACCTCGGGGGCTACGTCAATCGGGAGTTGGACAAGCACTTCAGGAAAATCGCGGATGCCGCTGACCTGCCCGTGCTGCTGTACAACATCCCCGTCAATACCAAGACGCCGATGAACGCCGACCTGGTGCTGGGGCTTCAGAACCATCCCAACATCGTCGGAATCAAGGATTCCTCGGGTGACTGGCCAACGCTGTTCAAGCTCCAGAACACGTTGGACAAACTGGTGCGGCTACGAGGCAAGGCACCGAAGCACACCTACAAGATCGTGACCAAAGCAATGGGTCTCACCGAGGACTATGTCAGTACACCTCTGCCGATGCTGACGCCGGAGGAGACCGACAAGTTTATCAACGCCAGCATCCAGTTAGGACATCAGATTCTGCACGTCAGGGCTTGGCGTCTAGAACTACATCGATCACATATGGGGTCTTGGCCTCGATTCCCCTTCGCAGGGCTGGGCCTATCTGATCGGGCCACTCGATTCGCTCCCCTGGAACTCCCATCGATTCGGCAATCCGGTCGAACCTCAACTCCGGTCCCACAAGGTCCATCTCCACGAAAGGTCGTGAGGCGTCCTCCCGCTGCCGGTATTCCATCAGGTTCTGCTTCAAGATCCGATAGCTGTGGTTGTTGCAGACGACGAACGTCACAGGAAGCCCGTGATGGGCAGCCGTCCAGAAGGCGGTGGTGCTGTACATGGACGCGCCATCGGAGACTACGCCAACCACCGGACGGTCGGGGTAGGCTACTTGCACCCCGAGCGCACCTGGCAGTCCGCCACCGATCCCTCCCCCTCGCACGCGGTACCGACGCCATGGCTTGCTCGGCCGAAGGTACATCTCCAGGCTCGCACCGCTCGTGATCGCCTCATCAAATACCACCGCGTTCTCAGGGAGGGCGTCCGCGATCTCTGCCATGAGGCGATGGGGAACGATAGGAACCGCGTCCCAATCTCGCCGGTGCTCACGCTTGAGGACCTCTCGCTTCGCCCGCAACGCCTGCTCGACCGCGGTCTTCCTCGCAGCCCAGCCATCGCGCATCGCCTCATCGGAGGCAGCTAGCAGCGCCTCCTTGACTGATATCAGCGTCTCCCGCGGATCCGCTTGAATCAAGAGGTCGCCCGCGTGGTTCTTGCCGAGTTCCCATGGGGCGAAATCCGCATGAATCACCCTCATCCCATCTGGGATCGGCCCGATCGAGTCAGGGAAGATCGTTGGGAAGAGGGACGTACCGACAGCGAAGAGAACATCATGGGGTGCCAGCGCTTCGCGAACCGCCGATGCAGTGACCGGTATGCCTCGCGGCCGATAGAGAGGGTGATCGGAGGGAGCATTCACCCCGTTGCTGAAGGCGTTCAGTATTGGAGCTCCAAGCAACTCCGCGACCGCGACCACCTCAAGTTGACCGCCGGAGACGCCCACGTTGTCGCCTATGGCCAGAACAGGGGACTTCGCCGAGGCCAGGAGTCTCGCCGCATCCTCGACCGCGTCTATTGGAGGCCGGACGTCGAACCGCACAAACGTGGTCGGTTCGATTACTACGTCGGCCTCGCCATCAAGGACGTCGATGGGCAGGGAGAGCAGCACGGGGCCACGCGGGGGCGTGGCAGCCACCTTGAAGGCTCGCCTGAGCGCCTGAGGGACGTCCGCGGGCTGTGTGATCTCCGCGGCCCATTTCGTGATCGGCCGCGCCATGGATACCAGGTCTCCGGACAGGTATGGCTGCTGAAACAACCCGACCTGAGGCGACTGGCCAGCGTAGACGACGACGGGGGAGCCGCCTGCCCAGGCGTTGTACAACATGCCCATCGCGTTACCCAGACCGGGTGCGATGTGAACCTCGGCGAATGAGGGTCGGCCGGTCGCCCTGGCATACGCATCCGCCATGGCGATCGCTACGCCTTCATGGAGCGCGAGGTAGTAGGTAATGGATGGATACTCGGAGAGCAGATCCATGAAGCCCTGCTCCGTGCTGCCGGGATTGCCGAATATGGCCGTGACGCCATCCACAACCAACTGCTCGAACAGCGCGCGTTTGGCGGACAATCTCTTCCTTATCGACATCGTCCTGACTCCCGATGAGAGAACAGCTGCCAGTCCCCCTCAGCACCCGGCGACGATCAAAGCCTTCCTATCTACGCGGGTGTGCCACGGCTCATGACCCTGATTGATGAAGAGGAACCGATACCGGCGAACCCGCGGCCGGTCGGTACGGCTCTCGCATTCGCGAAAACCTGTCCATTTCGGTGCTGAGACAGGGGATTCTGCCCGTGATTATACTCCGAGGGCGCGGATACAGAAGCCCGCCGGAAGTTTCCGGCGGGCTTGGTGGTCGGGGCGAGTGGATTTGAACCACCGGCCTCAGCGTCCTGAGGGCATGGAGAGGTGATCAAGTGTGGTCGATGCAGCATCCCCCTTTCGATCAACTTCGGAGTTGAGAGACGGGGATGCCGAGGAAGAAGCCTAAGCCAGGGGGCATCCAGGCAGCATGT
>DAHXJB010000261.1:0-2522 GCA_027372455.1 Chloroflexota bacterium
TCACGGCTGGTTCACCGCATTCGCGCCCTACGACAACCCCGAGGTGACGGTCACGGTGTTCCTCCAGAAGGGTGGGGGTCCCAGCAATGCGTTCCCCACCGCCATGGAGATCTTCAAGCGATACTTCAACTACTCGGGGGCGGCGACGATGCCCACGCCCGGACGGACACACTAGACGTTGCGGAAAGGCCGATGCGGTCGACACTAAAGCGGTGGCGCTACGCCGACTACCTGATGTACTTGATCCTTCTGCTGATACTGGTCTACGGTCTGGCGCTGGTGTACAGCTCTACATTCCCATCCACCAACAACCAGACCATCGCCTTCAGTTCATATACGATCAGGCAAATGTATTACGCCGCCGCCGGGATCCTACTCATGGTACTGGTGGCCTCCATCGACTACCGACTCCTCTATGCCGGTTCTTATGTCATCTACGTCGTCGCCCTCCTCCTGCTGGGTGTAGTGTTGTTCACCTCCCATGGGCAGGCACAGTATGGCGCTCAACGCTGGATAGACTTGAAGATCTTTCCTCTTCAGCCCTCGGAGCTGGCAAAACCGGCCCTGGTGCTGGCCCTCGCCCGCTATTTTGCCGACCAACAGGAGGACGTTCGAGCCTTTCGCCATTTCGCGGGCTCATTCCTTTTGTCACTGCCCATGGTCGCGCTGGTATATGCGCAACCGGATCTGGGAACATCCACCACCTTTCTGGTGATCTGGTTTCTGATGGCGATGGCTGCCGGAGTGCGGTTCATTTACCTGGGCCTCACTACCCTGCTGGCCCTGGCCTCGGTGCCCCTGATCTGGTCGATGCTCAAAGGCTACATGCGCGATCGGATCACCATATTCCTTCATCCGGAGAGCGATCCCTTTGGACAGGGCTACAACATTATCCAAGCCCAGATCAGCATCGGTTCCGGCGGCATGTTTGGTCGAGGCTTTCTGGCTGGCACGCAGAGCCAGGGGCACTTCCTTCGGATCCAGTACTCCGACTTCATCTTTTCCGTCCTCGCGGAGGAACTGGGGTTCGTGGGGGCGGTGGTGCTGTTCGTCCTCTTCTCGGCCCTGCTGCTGAGGATCTTGCGGGCGGCAAGCGTCGCTAGGGATGACTTCGGACGGCTGGTGGCCACGGGCATCGCCATGACGGTGCTCTTCAGCGTCGCGGTGAATGTGGCGGCGAACCTCCGACTCATGCCGGTCACCGGGATCCCCCTGCCGTTCATCAGCTATGGCGGTAGTTCTCTAATCACAAACTTGGTCTGCATCGGAATCGTGCAAAGCATCCTCATGCGTCGCAAGCGATTCCTCCCCGGGTGAGCGCCGCTCGACCACCAACGTCGTCTGATAGCCGCACCCTCACGGGTCCCTGCTACCGGCCAACCATAGGAGTAGTGCCCCCGCTCAAGCCTGTCCAGACCATCTGCTGTGCTCTCACCGGCAACCTCGAAGTCGTTCGGCCCTAAAGCTACTGCATACCCATCTATGGTAATATCGACGTAGGAGAGCACTGTTGATGCGGTTTGGCGAAGCGACGGCTTGACGCTCACTGTAGGCGCCCTCAGCGCTTGCACAGGCAAAGAAAGGGGTATCGCAGATGGGAATCATCTCGACAGCGGGCACGGGCTTGGTCTTTCTGATTGTCTTCCTACTCATTGTGTTAGCCTCCTCGGTCAAGGTGGTACAGGAGTACGAGCGCGGAGTGATCTTTCGCCTCGGCAGGCTCGTTGGAGCCAAAGGCCCAGGACTGTTCTTCATAATTCCAGGGATCGACAGGATCCAGAAAATCGATCTTCGCGTGGTCACGATGGAGGTTCCATCTCAGGAGGTGATCACCCGAGACAACGTCACCATCAAGGTGAACGCTGTGATCTACTTCCGGGTTGTGGATCCCAACCAGGCGGTGGTGAAGGTGATCGACTACATCCGAGCGACTTCTCAGATCGCCCAGACAACCCTTCGAGCCGTACTTGGTCAGTCGGACATGGACGAGCTGCTGGCGCAGCGAGACAAAGTTAACCGCCACCTGCAACAGATCATCGACGAGCAGACGGAACCGTGGGGGATCAAGGTCAGCACCGTGGAGGTGAAGGATGTGGAGCTGCCCCAGGCGATGCAGCGTGCGATGGCCAGGCAGGCCGAGGCGGAACGAGAGAAGAGAGCGAAGATCATTCACGCTCAGGGCGAGTTTGACGCATCGGCCCGCCTTGCCGATGCCGCGGATCAACTCAACCGCACCCCGGCCGCGCTCCAATTGCGCTACATGCAGACCCTGACGGAAATCGCGGTAGAGAAGAACTCCACAATCATCTTCCCGCTGCCAATCGATCTGCTCGAGGGGTTGATTCCCGGCCTGCTCAAGAGCAACGGCCATGCCCCTACGGCCGAGATCCCGAGGGAGCCTTCAGCTCCCAACGAATAGCACAACGACCTACTCAGAAGTGAAGAGGGCGGCCCCGAAATCGGGGCCGCCCTCTTCACTTCTGGGCACGGGCGGAGGGACTCGAACCCCCAACCTGCGGTTT
>DAHXJB010000281.1:0-2765 GCA_027372455.1 Chloroflexota bacterium
CCTGGGAGGAAGGGGGCTCGCGGCCAAGTGGCTGTACGAGCGGGTACCGGCGGGCATCGATCCCCTGGGACCGGAGAACATCTTGATCTTCAGCACCGGTACCCTTACCGGCACCAGCGCCCCGTCCTCGGGCCGATCCTCCATCACAACCAAGAGCCCGACCACGGGACTCTATCTCAAGGTGAGCGTCGGGGGCCATCTGGGTGCCATGCTCAAGTTTGCCGGCTACGACTACGTGATGATCCATGGCCAATCCCCGAAGCCGGTCTATCTCTGGGTCGATGACGAAAAGGTGGAGTTGCGGGACGCCGGTCATCTCTGGGGGAAGGGCACCCGGGAGACCGACGACCTGATCAAGGAGGAGTTGAGCGACCCCGAGATCCAGACCGGAGCCATTGGTCCAGCTGGTGAGAATCTCGTCAAGTTCTCCTGCTTCATGGTTTCTCGGTACAACTCGGCTTCCCGTGGAGGCATCGGTGCCGTTTTCGGCAGCAAGAAGTTGAAGGCCATCGCTTGCCGTGGGACCGGCGGCCTCAAGGTCGCCGACGGGCCCAGGTATGGGGCGCTGACCCGACAGATCCGAGCGGCTCTGGCTGCGGACGCCGGCTCCGAGAGTCTGTACAACTGGGGCACGGCTGGATCCGTCCCTGGTCTGAACGAGATGGGAATGTTGCCGGCCTACAACTTCAGCCAGGTTACTATCGAGCACGGCGAGTGGCTCAGCGGTCAATACCTATTGGACGAGGGGTATCTCACCGGCCGCCACTCCTGCTACGGCTGCTCCACCGCCTGCCACCGCCACGTGGACAGTTACTCCAAGCGGTGGGGGGAGGTCCACGACTCAGGTCCCGAACTGGAGACCGTGATGAGCCTCGGGGCCGAGTGCGGAATTGTGGATCTGGAAGCTGTACTGGTGGCCAATCGCCTGTGCAACGACTTGGGGATGGACACCATCTCCGCGGGCTACGTCATCTCGTGGGCCATGGAGAGCTACGAGAAGGGTCTCATCGATCCCGATCTAGCGGAGGGGCTGGAGATCCGCTTCGGAAACCCGGAGGCCCAGATGGCCCTGCTCGCGCGCATTGCCCGTCGGGATGGCCGGCTGGCCAACATCCTCGCTGAAGGTACCCGGGTCGCGGCCGAGCAGATCGGGGGGGATTCCTGGAAGTGGGCGATCCAGGGCAAGGGGCTGGAACAGTCGGGGGTGGACACCCGGGCTGCCAAGAGTTACGCCCTGGCGTTTGCCGTCAATCCCAGGGGGCCGGACCACCTGATGACCGAGACCTTCGCGGAGTTCGGTTTCACCCAGGAGGCTCGCGACGTTATCAGGAAGGTGACCGGCAGCGAGAAGTACGCCGACCCCAGGCTGGTGGAGAAGCGGGCCGAGATCGTGTTGTGGCACGAGCAGACCTACGGGGCCAGCGAGGCTCTGGGCTTTTGCGTCTTCACCTCCACGGCGGCCTTTGCTGTGACTCCCGAGAATATGGCTCAGCAGTTCAGCCTGGCAGTTGGCGTCCCTTGCTCGGAGGAGCAGTTGATGCTGGCGGCTCGGCGAATGGTCACCATGGAGAAGTGCTTCAACGTTAGAGAGGGCGCGCGGCGGAAAGACGACCGGCTGCCATGGCGCATGATGCACGAACCGGTACCAGCGGGACCAAACCAAGGGATGATAACCAGCCCTGAAATGCTGGATGACCTGTTGGACCAATACTATAGGGCACACGGTTGGGACCTGGAGACCGGAATACCTAAACGGGAGACGTTGAGCTATCTGGGGATCGACGAGGTCTGCGTCGGGTTGCCGGTCTAAGGCTGGGTTTCAGATGGAGCAGGTCAGTGATCAAGGGAGCCTTCACCTACGACTCTTCGGTGGGCTGCGAGAGATAAAGAAGGCACGGATGGAGGAGGATGAGTTTCCCCTCTCGCCCGGCCTCACCATGGGCGAGTTGTGGAATCGGCTTCAAGAGACGGCGGAATCGGACTGGCTGCTGTTCAGTCTCCATCGTGATGCGGTGCTGGCCCTGGTGAACGGGACGCCGATTCAGCGGCTGGCGGGATGGGAAACCGTGCTGGCCGCCGAAGACACCGTCACCCTCATGATCAAGGCCTTCGGTGGATAGATCGATATCGGCAGTGAAATGGTCAGGTTAGTCGCATAGTTCCACGGTGCAGCAAGAGAGGAGAGAAAGGGAATGGGAAAGAAGAGACACTTGACACGGCGCGAGTTCCTACAACTGGCAGGGCTGTCGGCAGTTGGGGTGGTCGCGGCGGCGTGCGCCCCACAGCAGCCGAGCACGGCTGCGCCCACTAAAGCCCCGCAAGCCCCGGCCGCACAACCCACCACGGCCCCGGCAGCTACGGCGGCCCCACAAGCGACCGCAGCACCCAAGCCAGCGGCCGCGACCGGAGCGCAGAAGCCGACCATTGTCGTGGCCCTGGATAGCGACATCGATCTCATCGATCCAATGGAGTTCCGCAGCGACGCGGCCTACTATGCGACGGCGAACCTGTACGAGCCGATGTTACTCCAGAAGACGACCCCCAGCGCGGATGGCGTGGTGCTGGAGGGGCAGAATCAGTACGTAGGCGGGCTGGCGGAGTCCTACACTGTTTCTCCCGACGGGAAGCTGGTCACCCTGAATATCAGGAAAGGGGCGAAGTTCGCCAACGGGGACGAGATCACCGCCGATTGTTTCAAGCACACCTTCGATCGTGCGATGACGGCGAAGAAGAGCTACATTCCTTTGCTCACCCAGTTTATGGGG
>DAHXJB010000284.1:0-3949 GCA_027372455.1 Chloroflexota bacterium
CGAGGGGCACCAACGTGTTCGGAAGAATTGTGCGGAACATGATTCGCCAGTCGGACGCCCCGATGGCCCTGGAAGCAGTTACGTATTCCTTCTCCCTCTCAGCCAGGACGCAGGCGCGGGCCAGCCTGGAAAAGACGGGCAGGCTCACGACACCCACCGCGATGGCCGCGTTGCTGAGTCCAGGCCCGAGAGCAGCTGCTACAGCGATGCCGACCAGGATGGGGGGAAAAGCCAGGACAGTGTCGAGGATCCGGTTGATGACGATGTCAACTATCCCCCCGAAGTACCCGCCAATGATCCCGCTCGGCACTCCAATGGCAACCCCAAGGCCTACCGCCAGCGCTCCTACTCCCAGCGCCGCTCTGCCACCCCAAATCACTCTGCTGAACAGGTCTCTGCCCTGCAGATCGGTACCAAACCAGAACTCGGGCGAAGGGGCCTTCAAGAGTTGACCATCGAACATCACGGTCGGGCTCTCAATAGGTAGCATAGGCGCCAGGAGGGCCAGGACTCCCAAAACACCACTAAGGAGCAGGCCCAGTCGCACCTGCGGATGGTGCAGTAGCCTATCCAGCAGGATCCGCAGGAGGCTCGGCTGCCGCTCGATCGACTCTTCCGGTTGTCTATCAGCTGTTGTGGGCGAGACGGATGCGGGGATCGATGAAGCCATACACCATATCCGTTAGTAGGTTGATCAGCAGGAAGAGCCCTACCGAGACCAATAGCGCCCCCTGCACGACGGTGTAGTCGCGATTCAGTATTGCCTGCAGGACCAACTGTCCGATGCCCGGCCAGGAGAACACAGCCTCCACGATCACAACGCCCCCCAGCATCTGGCCAAACTGGATGCCCAGGACAGTCACCACCGGAATCAGAGCGTTGCGCAAGACGTGACCGGCAATCACCGGCCTCTCCCCGAGCCCCTTGGAGTAGGCTGTGCGGACGTAGTCCTGCCTCAAGACCTCCAAACTGGCCACTCGGGTAAAGCGTGCCAGCACTGCGCTGATATGCATGGAAAGGGTGAGGGCAGGCAAGATCAGAAACCGCAGCCCTCCTGCCGGATCACTGAAGGGATCGGCCCACCCGAAGGGCGGCAGCCACCGTAGGTAGAGGGAGAAAACCAACACCAACAGGATCCCCAGCCAGAAGTTGGGGACAGCTAGGGAGACGCCGTTCAGAGCGCTTACCACGTAGTCGAAGATAGAACGCTGTCGAACGGCAGCGATGATCCCCAAGGGAATAGCTGTGATCACGGCTAACACCGTCGCCGCAACCGCCAGTTCCACTGTGGCAGGCAGGCGGCGCCCGATGAGATCCAGCACAGGCTGCCTGCTCACAAAAGACTTGCCGAGGTCACCTTGCACTGCGTGGCTCATCCAGATCAGGTACTGATTGACCAGAGGCTGGTCCAGACCCATTTGCTGCCGTACAGCAGCAACCACCTCAGGCGATGCGTCCGGTCCGGCCATGATCATGGCCGGGTCACCGGGGATCCACCGCAGCAACGAGAACACGATTATGGAGGCCAGAACGAGCACGGGGATAAGCTGAGTCAGGCGCCGAAGTGCATATCCGAGCATAGCGTCTCCCTGCCATCTGACTTTTCCTCGAGCCGGCAACTCTTGCCCACAGCTAGAGTGCGCCCCTCAAGAGCAAGCGCCTACATTCGGACTCGTTGGAGGCGAAGTAGCCAAAGGGATGCGGCAACAGGTTAATCCCAAGCGTGGACTCTTCGCCCCTCCCAGACTACTCCCTTCGTGCTTTCGGCACTCTCGCCCGTGATGGCACCGGTACTGGCATCACGTAGTTCGCCACGCGGGGGTTGGGATACGGGGCATCCACGCAGGCTTGCTGCTCCTTGAGAGTCTGGCGGAGCTGCTGGACATCCAGCAACCGCGGCTGGATCTCCTGCTGAGCCGATAGAGCCGCAGCGACTCCCGCGGCGTGGCCCAGGGTTGCCACGGTAGCCTGGTTACGCACCGAGCCGAGGGCCTCGTGGCTGCACGAAATGGAGCGCCCTGCAACTAGAAGCCCATCAATAGCCTTGGGGACCAGGCAGCCGTAGGGTATGTCGTAGGCCTCGCCACCTTCCGCGAAGTAATAGTAGACCAAGCCACCCTTGGGGTCATGGATATCGAGTGGGTAGGACCCTTTGGCAATTCCATCCGAAAACTTGCGCCCAGCCACAGCATCCTCGGTCGTCAGGTAGCAGTCTCCGATAATTCGCCTGGTCTCTCTGACCCCCACCTGAACCGCTGAACTCAGCATGTAGCTGTTCTCGCAACCCTCGATGTGCTTTCGGAGCTGGCCGGCCACCCAGTGGATGTGCTCCCACTCCTCGGCCTCGGCTCGGGTCAGATCCTCCACCTTCGTGCCATCTACATCAACGGCCATGGTCATGTTGACCACCATCTCGCCAGCCCTGAACTGGCTGAAGCCGAAGCCCTTGAACTCCTCGCGCGTCTCGTCGTCGCTCAGATTCACCAGCCCCGCGATCCGAAGATCCGATATCTGCTTCTCGCCGTACTTGGGCCCTCGCAGGAACCGCGTGTACCACTTGCCTCCCCAGGTCCGAAACCGCGAGCTGGTCTTGCTGAAGGCCAGCACCCGGTCAAAGTCCACCCCACCCATTCGAAAGAGCGTGGTGACGTTCTGAGTCTTCCCGTCGGACTCTCGACCACTAAGGAACTCAGCACCGGCTCGAGCCGCGATGTCCGCGTCGCCAGTGGCATCCACGGCTATCCGGCTGTACAGCTCGCTCTCTCCTGAGGCGTCCAGGAGGCGCACGCCCACCACCCGCATACCGTCCATGATGGGCCCCGTAGTGAAGGTGTGATAAAGGATCTCAACGCCTGCCTCGCGGCACATTTGGGCCATCACATACTTGTAGGCCTCAAGGTCGTAGGGCGTAGTGTAGTACTCATAGTTGGGGGGTGCATCTTTGCCCCAATCCCCTCCCCTGAGGTGCCCGGGTGACGCATCCATAGCTACCAACCGCTGAATGATCTCCTCGGCTATTCCGGCGACAATCTGCTCTCCCTTGCCGTTGAAGAAACCATGGAAGGCGTTGCCAGCAACCGCAACCCCTCCAAGAAAACCATATTCCTCCACGAGGACCGTGCGGGAACCCATACGTGCGGCGGCAATCGCAGCCAACGGCCCGCTAGTGCCGCCTCCCAGCACAACCACATCTGTTTCGCGTCGCTTCGTTGTCACCGGACTGTGACCTCTCCATTCTGCCTAGCCGAGATGTTGGCCAATTCGACGGGATCTAGGGCAGACGGCAGACGCCCCAAACGGACTGCAGCCGCGGCGGCACGCCCGGCTACGTCACCCATCCCCATGCAGGCTGCCGGCGTCGAGACTCCTGGCAGCACGGACGTCTCTGCCGAGAGAGCCTGGCCCGCGACTAGAAGGCCCTCGATGCCCGTCGGCAGAAGAGCGCCGTACGGGATGGCGTATCCGGTCTTGGGGAATCGCAGCGGAGGATTTGTCCCAAGGCCCCCCTGGCCCAGGGGCCATGAAACCGGCACCACACCGTCGACTCGGGAACTCCCGGACATATACTCGCCGAGAGTGACCGATGCCCGCCCCTTGATCGATCGTCCATACCAGGCGGAGACCTGCGGGGCAGTGCTGGCTATGTATGACTTGGCAAGGGAGGGCACGGTCTCAAGTAGCATCATCCAGGCTTGCCAGACCCTCTCTCGCTCAGTCACCTCGGCTTCGCTAAGTTCGGCAGTGTCGGTCGGGTCCGCCCCCACAGTGCTGCTCAATGTGAAGCGGATCTCTCCGCGTCTGGCCGAATGCCCCAAGAGCACTGAGCCCCCGTCTCCAGCGGCAGTGACCACCGGAATCTCGAATACCACCAACGAGGACTCCTGCTCCCGTAGCTTGCGCCCTCGAGCTACCCTGGCGTGTCGCAGGTCGACGTCCCAAGGAAGCCGGC
>DAHXJB010000311.1:0-5927 GCA_027372455.1 Chloroflexota bacterium
ACCCGAAAATGGCCTCGCACACCGCCTCTCGCTGGGTAGTGAGCCGAAGCCCCCTGTTTTCGAGAGCCAGTCCAATCCGCGCCCTTTCCCCGGGGCTAAGCCTGCGATGTGTTCCTGTGTCCGTGGAGGTGCACAACGCCGTTCTCCATTCAGCCGTTGGCCCGCTGCAACTCAGTTGCAAATCGGCCCTATTCTATCCCAACTTCGGTTGATCTGCAAGCGCCCATCGGTGCCGCAGTACCGAGAAGTGGCGCGTTTGGTTTTCATCGTTAGCTTCAGCCCTCACCCCACAAACATGCCCTCTGGCATGTTTGCGCCTCTCCCAAGGGGAGAGGGAGCACCAGGAACCCGCCTCTCCCAGGGGGAGAGGCCAACCGAGCGCAGCGAGGACGGGTGAGGGCAGGCTCGGCGCGCAGCCCTCTACGGCTGATAAGCCGCCTCTCCATGCTGCGTGGCATCGAGTCCCAGCACCTCCTCGCTCTCGGCCACCCGCAACCCTATCGTCACGTCCACCGCCTTCAGAATGAGCCAGGTCACGGCCGCCGAGTACACCCAGCTCACCGCCACCGCCAGAGCCTGCTTCCACAACTGGCTGGGGTCGCCGTAGAACAGCCCGTTGGCACCGGCGCTGTTAACCGTCACCGTGGCGAAGAGCCCGGTGGCCAACGCCCCCCACGTTCCGCCGACACCGTGAACCCCCCAGACGTCAAGGGCATCGTCCACCCGTAGCTTCTCTCGGAGCTGGGTCGCGAAGTAGCAGACCACTCCCGCTCCCAGCCCTATCAGTATGGACCCCTCAGCGGTCACGAAGCCCGAGGCCGGTGTGATGGCTACCAATCCAGCCACCGCGCCCGCGGCGGCCCCCAGCACGCTGGGACGCCCCTTGTGAGCCCAGCTCACGGTGATCCAGGTGAGTGCCGCCATGGCCGCGGCGGTGTTGGTCACCACGAAGGCGTTGACGGCCACCCCGTTGGCCGCCAAGGCGCTGCCGGCATTGAAGCCAAACCACCCGAACCATAGCAGGACGGCGCCAAGCACCGACATGGTGGCGTCGTGCGGATCCATCGGCTCCTCCCCCAGACCCAGCCTGGGACCGAGCGTACGAGCAGCCACCAGAGCCGATACTCCCGAACTGATGTGCACCACCGTCCCCCCCGCGAAGTCCAACGCGCCCAGGTTCTTCAGCCAGCCACCATTGCCCCAAACCCAATGGGCGAGTGGATCGTAGACGAAGGTCGCCCAGAGCAGGGTGAATATAACGAAGGCCTTGAACCTCTTCCTCTCCGCGAAGGCCCCCGTGATCAGAGCGGGAGTTATGACGGCAAACATCGCCTGGAAGATCATGAATGCTTGATGAGGGATGGTCGGCGCGTAATCCGGATTCGGCTGTAGCCCAACGCCGTGAAGGCCCAGCCACTCCAATCCCCCAATGAGTCCCCATCGGTCCGGGCCGAAGGCGAGGCTATAACCCCAAAGCACCCACTGGACGCTGATGAGGGCCAGAATGAACATGCTCTGCATGATCACCGACAGTACGTTCTTCCGCCGCACGAGCCCCCCGTAGAAGAAGCCCACCGCGGGCGTCATTAGCATGACCAAACCGGCCGACATCAGAACCCACGCCGTGTCCGCCGCGTTGATCGCTCCCATGGTTCCCTCCACACACTTTCCCAAGTCTGTCAGGATGGTATTGCGTCCAGTCGGTCAATTCATCGTGCCCGCTGCTCAGAAATCGGCCGGAGCTTCCTGTGCACGATGCACGAAATCAAACGCCAGCACGCCTGGTGGTTGGCCATGATACGGGGTACAGGTGTGCGAGTTAGACGAATTGGAGCGCCGATTCTCGTGCAAACTGACGAAACAGAGGAAAACCAGGATGGGTGAGGGGACAGCAACCGGGGAACGCCACTGCGAATAGACGGGGCTCGGGGCGGGCTATCAGCCCGCCCCCGCCGATCGACTACTTGGCCATCCGCTCGCGGATCTGCTTGACCCCGGCGGACGCCGAGTTGAACATGAAATTGATGTCGTTCATGCAGGCCAGGAACTGGAAACCCTGCTCGATCCGCATGGACACCTCTTCGACGCTTCGGCAATGGATGCCGGCTGGCGTACCGACCTTCTTCGCGGCGCGCAACACCTCGGCCACCGCCTCGGCGTGGCTCGGGTCCTTCTCGCCTGCACCCTTGCCCAAACCCATCGACCAGGCCAGATCGTTCGGCCCGATGAAGCACCCATCGACACCAGGCACGGAAAGGATCTCCTCGGCCTTCTTCACAGCGTCGATATGCTCGATCTGCACTATGACGACGATCTCGTCGTTCGCATACTTAGGATAGTCGGCACCAGCCCAGAACCGCCACCGGCCTCCGCCCGCGCTCCGGATGCCCTCCGGGGGATACTTAGCATATTTGACGGCGTTGGCCGCCTCTTCAGCAGAGCAGACCATCGGCACCACAATGCCCCAGGCACCGGCGTCCAGAATCCGCTTGATGTAGATCGGATCATTGTCCGGGATGCGGCACATCGGAATAGCATCGGTAGTGCCGATGGCCATGAACATGTTGTTCAGCATCTCGAAGTCGATGGGACCATGCTCCATGTCGACGGTCACCCAGTCCCATCCGGCATGAGCCATGGCTTCAGCCGAATTCACAGCTGGCAAATTCAGCCAGGTCCCGATCGCCGGCTTGCCCTCTTGCATGAGCCGCTTGGTGGTGTTGATCCGCATTTCTCTGGAACCCTCCTCGGTTTTCTGAACAAGATCGCGCGCCAAGTGGAACGTCCCCGGGCTATGCAGGGATCATTCGAAGAGTTTAGATCCTCCCGGGGAAAAGATAGCGAGCTTCATTGCATCACCCATTATAGTGCGAAACGGTTCAGTAGCAAGAGCCTCAGCAGAGCCTGCTTGCCAGCGGGCCGCACGTCCCATAGAATCAGCATCAACTGCTTGAAACAATCCGCGGTCAGAATAGGTCAAACCCAGGCAGATCGCGACGACCAGCGCTCTGAGGTTTCCCGATGTGGCTAACTAGCCTATCCATACGCCGCCCCCTGCTGATCCTGATGGTGGTCCTGGCCGTCATGCTGGGAGGCATCGTCGCCTACGGCGCCCTGGGCGTTGACCTCCTCCCCAGTGTCAAGTTCCCTTACGTCGCCGTCTACGTCACCTACCCTGGTGCCGGTCCCCGCGAGGTCGAGTCGCGGGTCACCAAGCCGATCGAGGACGCCGTCGCCGGATCCCCCAACCTGAAGAACCTTATGTCCACCTCCGGCGACAACTACGCCATCATCCTGATGCAGTTCAAGGACGGAACCGATCCCGACGCCGCCATCCAGGATGTCGAGCGCCGGGTCAACCAGATCCGATCGACCCTGCCCGACGATATCAAAGACCCCAGCATAACGAAGGAGGACCCGGTCGATTACCCGATCCTCGTCATGGGGGCCAACTGGGACCGCAATCCCGACGGCCTATACAACCTGGTCGACAACACAATCCGGCCTAAACTGGAGACTGTGGAGGGGATCTCGTCGGTCCAGATCCAGGGCGGGCACGAGCGGGAGATCCACGTCACCGTGGACCGCCAGCAACTGGAAGCCCACGGCCTCTCACTGACCCAGATAACCTCGGCTCTCGCCGCCGCCAACCTCTCGGCCCCCAGCGGATACGTCCAGGAGGGCACTCAAGAGTACAGTCTGCGGGTTTACGGGCTGGTCCAGCGGCTGGATGAACTTGGTAACCTGGTGGTCGCTTCGAGCCCGGGAAAAGCCGTCGTCCGGCTGAAGGATGTGGCGGCCGTACAGGACGGCTTCAAGAGGCAGCAATTCATCGCCCGGGTCAACGGCCAGGAGGGTGTCGCCATCCTGGTCAACAAGCAGAAGACCGCCAACGCCGTGGCCGTCGCCGATGGGATCCAGAAGGCGCTGAACGCCTTGGCCCCCACTCTCCCGCCCGGCGTGCAGATCGTCACGGTGATGAACAGTGCCGAGTTCGTGAGAGCATCCCTGAGCAGCGTCCAGACCAACCTGAGAGACGCCGTGCTGATAGTCGCCCTGGTGCTACTGCTCTTCCTTCACACCTGGAGAAGCACCCTGATCGTGCTGATCTCCATCCCCACCTCCCTGATCGCCACCCTGGGTACCATCTGGATGTTCGGCTTCTCCATCAACATGATGAGCATGATGGGATTGGCCCTCACCATCGGCATTCTGGTGGACGACTCCATCGTGGTGCTGGAGAACATCTACCGACACATGAAGCTGGGAGAAAGCCCATGGACGGCGGCCTTGAACGGCCGGGCCGAGATCGGTGCGGCAGCCCTGGCGATCACCCTGGTAGACGTGGTGGTGTACACCCCGGTGGCCTTCCTCACGGGCATGGTGGGTCAGTTCTTTCGGGAATTCGGCGGCACCATCGTGGTGGCCACTCTCTTTTCACTAATAGTCTCTTTCACCCTCACCCCAATGCTGGCCTCCAGATGGCTAACGGCGGACTCAGAGGAGCGTTCCCCCCTGGCCTTCATCTGGCTTCGCTGGGAGGCAGGCTACCAGGCGCTGACTCTCCACTATCGGCGTCTCCTGAGTCAGGCCCTGCGACTACGGTGGCTGGTGCTGCTCGTCGGTCTTCTAGCCTTCTTCGCCGGCATCGCCCTCGTCGGCTTCAAGGTGGTGAGCACCGAGTTCATGACCTCCGCGGATCAGGGCGAGTTCAGCGTTGCCGTCGACCTGCCGCCCGGCACCTCCCTCGATGGCACTAACCAGGCTCTCCAGCAGTTAGAAAGGGGCATCGCCAAGATCCCGGAGATAGACTCGTTGCTCACGACGGTTGGGGTAGGTGGCCAGTACGGGTTGCCCCAGCACCGCTCTGCCCGGATCTACGTCCGGCTGAAGCCGCTCTCCCAGCGCTCCCGCACCGTCTTCCAGGTAGCAGAGGATGTCAGGCAGATGGGCAACGCCATCCCCGGCATGCACACCAGGATCGACTACCCCAGCATCGTCGGCTACACCGGGCAACCGGTCTTGCTGCGGGTTCGAGGATCCAACATGGCCACCCTTTCCGACATCGCTGGGCAGGTAGAGCAGATCATGCGTCGGACACCCGGGCTGATCGACGTGACCAATAGCGCCGCTGAGGGGGCACCCGAGGTGCGGGTCCAGGTCGACCAGCAGCGCTTGTCCGACCTCGGCCTGACCACTGCTCAGGTGGCGGCCGCGTTGAGGACCGCCTTCGAGGGGACGGTTGCCACCGAGCTTCGGCGGGAGAACGAGGACAAAGTGGACATTCGGGTCCTCTACGCCCACGCAGGCAACCGGTCCGAACTTGCCTCCATACCGGACATCCCTCTCGCCACGCCTCAGGGCACCGAGATCAAGCTGAGCCAGGTGGCCCAACTGGTGCCGGTGGCAGGTCCGGCCGAGATCGAGCGAGAGGATCGGGGCAGGCAGATCGTGCTGGGGGCTAATCTCACCGATCGGCCACTGGGTGAGATCACCGCTGACATCAAGCAGGCCATCAGCAAGCTGTCTCTCCCTCCCGGCTACACGATCGTCATGGCAGGGGACACCGAACTTCAAGAGGAGGCCTTTGGCGATCTCCTGAAGGCGCTGGGCATCTCCGTCCTGCTCATATTCATGCTGATGGTGGCCCTGTACGACTCCCTGGTCTACCCGCTCGTGATCATGGGGTCCATGCCGGTAGCCTCGGTGGGAGCCATCGGCGCTCTGGCCATCACCCACAACACCCTGAACATGTTCTCGCTGGTGGGGCTGATCATGCTGACCGGCCTGGTGGCCAAGAACGCCATCCTGCTGGTGGACTACACCAACACCCTCCGGAAACGGGGTTACTCCCGCACCGAGGCGCTGCTCGAGGCCGGACCCACCCGCCTTCGGCCCATACTGATGACGACGGCAGCGATGGTATT
>DAHXJB010000315.1:0-2762 GCA_027372455.1 Chloroflexota bacterium
ACGACCAGCACGGCACCGCCATCGTGGTGGTCGCGGCACTGATCAACGCGGCGAAGGTGGTGGGCAAGAAGCTCGAAGACTTGAAGGTGGTACTAAGCGGGGTCGGAGCCGCCGGTGTGGCCTCGACCAAGATGCTGATGGAAATGGGAGTTCGCAACATCGTTGGCTGCGACAGGGCAGGGGCCATCTACCAGGGTCGCACAAATGACATGAACCCGATGAAAGAATGGTACGCCATTAACACCAACCCGGAGCGCTACCAGGGGTCACTGTCCGGCGCCCTGAAGGGAGCCGACGCCTTCATCGGGCTCTCGGCACCACGCCTTGTAACCGTCGATGATGTTAGGAGGATGGCGAAGGATCCCATCGTCTTCGCCATGGCGAATCCAATACCAGAGATCATGCCGGAGGATGCCGAGGAGTGCGCGGCCGTCTTCGCCACCGGCCGAAGCGACTATCCCAACCAGGTGAACAACGTTCTCGCCTTCCCTGGAGTCTTTCGCGGAGCTCTCGATTGTCGTGCTAGCACCATAAACGAGACAATGAACATCGCCGCTGCTAGGGCGATTGCCGGTCTGGTGACCGACGATGAGTTGGGTGCCGAGCACATCATCCCGAGCGTATTCGATCGTAGAGTAGCGCCGATCGTAGCAGCGGCTGTTGCGAGGGCGGCCGTGGAGACCGGGGTGGCCCGCAAAGGCGAAAACGAATAGTCCTCAAGTAGGCGACTGAGGGGCGGCCGCGACGCGGCCGCCCCCACTAGACCTTATCGGTTGTTTTCGGTTGGGAGGCGTCCAGCGCCTTCTTGGCAAACAGGATCCGCTGTACGGTCGTAACGTTGGTCAGCAGGGCAAGGAGCCACAGTACCGGCACCAGCAAGTACTGGTGAAGCATCAGTCCAACTGCCAGCAACAGTATCCTCTCCGGACGAGGCAGCAGACCAACCTCACCCTGCACGCCGAGTCCCTCAGCCCTGGCCCGAGAATAGCTGACCATCAAGGAACCGACAACGCTCAGGTAGGCTGCCAGCAGCGCCATCGTGTCCCCCTGTCGGAGCAGCCAGGCCATCACTCCCAGATAGACAAGAGCCTCGGCGTATCGATCCAGGGTTGAGTCAAAAAAAGCTCCGAAACGGCTGCTCTTCCCGCTAACCCGAGCCACAGCGCCGTCCAGCATGTCGAAGACATTGGCCAACAGCACCAATACCCCGCCGAGGACGATATGGCCGGATGCCAGCACAGCCGCCACCACCCCATTGAGGATCAAACCAAGTAGGGTCAGGGCATTGGGGGTCAGTCCCAATCGGGCCAGTAGGCGCGCGGGATACTCCGCGAGATGTCTTGCAAAGGGGCGAAATCGTTCCAGCACTGTTTACCTGCCTAGAAACTGAGAAAGACTGGTGGCAGCCCGTCGCCAACGGCTCCGTTGAGGCACCTTGGCCATGGAACGAGACAGCTCAGCTCGTTCGTAGAATTCCAGGACCCTCTGTGCAACCTTGTCCCAGGAGAACTCCGCGGCCCGCCTCATCCCGGCCTGCCCCATTTTCGCCCTCAGGTCACCGTCCGCCAGCAGCCGCACCAGCGACAGCGCCAACGCCTGCTCATCTTTGGGCGGCACCAGGAAACCCTCCACCCCATGACTGACGACGAAGTTGTAACCTGGAATACTTGTGGCCACCAGAGGCTTGCCCGAAGCCATGGCCTCCGGCAAGACTATGCCAAAGCTTTCCTGGCCGGTCGAAGGTGCGCAGAACACGTCACAGGAGCGGTAGTATCGAGGCAGATCCTCGCTGGAGACGAAACCGGTGAAAATGACGTTCTCGACTCGACGCTCCTCAACCAGCTTCCTGTAATCATCCAACAGTGGACCGGACCCCACCACGGTCAACCGGGCATCCGGGAAATGCTCCCACACCCCGCCCATGGCTCGGAGAAGATACTTCAGCCCTTTCCGCTTCTCCAGACGCCCGACGAAGAGAATATTAGGCCCGCCCCGGCGGTAGCTGTCCAAGGGTTCCATTGGGCGGGCAAATCTCTCGTAGTCTATTCCATTGGGGATTACCTCGTACTCCCCGGGAAAATACTCGGACACGAAATCCCTAGCCGGGGGGGAAACCGCGATCCGGCCGTGCAGCTTCCTCACGAAGTACCGCAGGATCGGCTTGCCGTAGAAGTAGGCGTAGTTGGATTGGGCAAAGGCATGGAAAGTCCCGACGTTGAGTGAGTGGGAGTGCCTTAGGACGGTAACTGGGAGCGCCGGCAGCAGAGGCTCGTGGAGGTGAATGACATCAAAGGCCTCGCGCTCCAGGATGTCTTTGACCTGTCTTGAAAGACGAAGAGACAACGCAATGCGGGCGACGGAGCCGTTTGCCGGCACCGGCACGACGGTCCCCACGGCATGCACGATCTCTCCTGCCTGGGCGTGCAGCTCGGCCTTCTGGGACTGAGGCGCTATGATGTGGACCTCGTGGCCTCCGCGCCGAAACTCAGCAGCCAGGTGAGCTATGTGCTCCGTCACTCCACCTGGATAGGGATAGTCGTAAGGGGAAACCAGGGCGATCTTCAACTAGCAGCCCCCAGCCGAGCCGCCGGCTCATCCTCTGGCCAGATTGGCTCAAACACAGTCCACTGCTCCGGACTCTTCCTGATGGCCTCTTCCAATACCCCGGCAATCATCTGAGTGTTCTGCCGAAGGTCCGCTCTCAAGTTCCGTGATCTTTCCAATCGCAGCGGCTCACCAATCCACGCGGTGAACCCGTCTCG
>DAHXJB010000317.1:0-5343 GCA_027372455.1 Chloroflexota bacterium
AGCCTACGTTGAGATCGAGTTTCGGCACGGGATCCCGGTCGCGCTGAACGGCGAGGAGATGGACGGAGTAGAGCTGATCAGTCGCCTGAACGACATCGCAGGACAGCATGGAGTGGGGCGCATTGACACCATCGAGAACCGACTGGTCGGCATCAAGTCCAGGGAGGTGTACGAGGCGCCGGCAGGTGTGGTGCTTCACATGGCCCACGCGGAACTGGAGAAGATGACCCTCACCAAGGAGCAATCCCGCTTCAAGGCCAGGGTAGCCGCCGAGTTCGCGGACATGGTCTACAACGGGCTCTGGTTCTCGGCTCTGCACCAGGACCTGGCGGCCTTCATCGCCAGTTCCCAGCGCCACGTTTCTGGCACCATTCGCATGAAGCTGCTGAAGGGCGTTGCTCGTCCGGTGGGTCGGCAGTCCCCCAAGGCCCTTTACGACATGTCGCTGGCCACCTACGACCGAGGCGACACCTTTGACCATTCCGCGGCTGTTGGTTTCATCCAGCTGTGGGGGCTGCCCCTTCGCACCCAATCCCGAGTGCAGTGGATAGGGCAATCCTCCGACGAGATCCTCCGGCTGACTGCGCCCGAGGTGAAAGAGGAGAAGTAGGGCGGGGCACTGTGCCCCGCCGCCCGCGGAACATCATGTGCTACCGGCGGCAGGGCGCTCTGCCCTATGGATTCGGTTGACAAAAGGTGGTAAGGGCCATGAGCGACACGAACGACAAGCTGTGGGGTGGGCGGTTCGAGAAGGAGATGGACGCCGAGGTGCATGCCTTCGGGGCCTCGATTCCGGTGGATCGGCGTCTATACCGGGAAGACATCGCCGGCAGTATCGCCCACGCCACTATGCTGGCCAAGCAGGGGATCCTGTCCGAGGAAGAGGGGGCCACCCTGGTAAGAGGACTTCGACAGATCAAGGAGGAGATAGAGACTGGCTCATCCACGCCAGACCTCAGATGGGAAGACATCCACTCCTTTGTTGAGAGCCGCCTGCGACAACTGGTTGGAGAGGTGGCCGGCAAGCTGCACACCGCCCGCAGCCGGAATGATCAGGTGGCCCTGGACACCCGCCTCTTCGCCAGGGACAGTCTGAAAGATGTAGCCTCACGATTGGCTTCCCTTCAAGCGGTTCTGCTGGATGTCGCCGAGGCCAGGCTTGAGGTGGTCATGCCCGGCTACACCCATCTGCAGAGGGCTCAACCAGTCCTCCTCTCCCACCACCTGCTGGCGTACTTCGAGATGTTCCAGCGGGACGTCGAGCGGCTGCAAGACTGCTATCGTCGCACCAACGTGATGCCCCTGGGTTCCGGGGCACTGGCCGGGGTTACCTACCCCATCGATCGGCAGTTCGTGGCACAGCAGCTGGGCTTCGACTCCATTACTCGCAACTCCATGGACGCCGTGGCCGATCGAGACTTCATGGTTGAGCAGGTCGCATCCCTCAGCCTGGTAATGGCCCACCTATCCCGTCTCGCTGAGGAGGTGATCATCTGGTCCACCGAGGAGTTTGGCTTTCTGGAGTTGGACGACGGCTTTTCGACAGGCAGCAGCATCATGCCACAGAAGAAGAACCCCGACATCGCCGAACTGGTCAGGGGGAAGACCGGCAGGGTCTATGGCTCTCTGCTGGCACTGTTGACCGACCTCAAGGGGCTGCCCCTAACCTACAACAAGGACCTGCAGGAGGATAAGGAGCAGTTCTTCGATGCGGTGGACACGGTCTCCAGCAGCCTCAAGATGTTCGCTGGAATGTTGGCGACGGCTCGATTCCGAGAGGATCGAATGCGACAGGTAGCGGGAGGAGGCTTCTCAACCGCCACCGATGTGGCCGACTATCTGGCCCGCAAGGGGCTCCCCTTCCGCCAGGCCCACGAGGTGGTTGGGAGGCTGGTGCGCCACTGTCTCGAGCTGAGATGCGACATCACCGATCTGTCCCTGGCCGACCTTCAGGGCTTCTCCCCGCTATTCCAGGAGGACCTGTACTCGGTAACTGTCGACAGCTCGGTACAAGCACGGGATGTCCCGGGTGGCACCGCTCCCAACCGGGTCCAGGACGCCATATCCGAGAGTCGCCATCTACTGGCAGCCACGGAGGCGTGGCTCCAAGCGGCTAAGCTACAAACACACCGTAGCTGAACACGGCGCTCCAGTAGAGCAGCAGCAGCAGCGAGCCGGTTATCAGGGTAAGGTGGAACCACCGCCGCTTTCCCCAAATGGCCAGCACCACGAAGCAGGGGAAGAGCAGCAACACGTAGCGGGAAAAGCTCATCAAGGGTATGAGCGGCGAGGCCCTCGAAAGAGGAGCCACCAGGAAAAGCAGGGCGTAGATGGAATAGCCGATCTCCAGCCGAGTGAATCCCACCACGACCAGCAGCGAGAAGGCTATGGCCAGGAGCAACCCAAACAGATCTATCTGGTTGGCCGTCCCTGAGAGAATACGTTGAACGTCGAAGATGAGATCGGTTCCGGGTACCGCCAGCCATTGGGTGGCCATCGGCCCTTCGCCGGCCGGGATCCCGGGTCGCCGCCAGGGCGAATCCACCAGGGATAGGAAGGTCAGCAACCCCAGTAAGGGAGCTATCACCAGCGTGGCTCCCCGGAGAAGCGTCCCCCGGCTCCAGCGGGACCGGCTCCAGAAGCGGAACCCTCCTCCACCAGCCACCCATTGAGCCGCAAGGGGTAGCCCCAGCAGGACTCCCTGAGGCCTCGCCAGCGCCGACAGATAGGCCGCCAGCATCGCTCCCAGCCAGTTGTGGCGGTCCACCATGTAGAAGCCCAGAACCGCCAGCATCAGCGCCAGACTCTCGCTGAAGGGACCGTGCAGGAAGAAGGCCATGGGGAACAGGCTGAAGTACACCAGGACCCTGTTGGCCACCCCGACGCCAAGACGGGGCACCAACAGACGGTGGAGGAGGAAGAGCGCCAACAGCAGCGACAGGTCCGATATCAACAGCCCGGCGAGAACCGGGTGCAGCCCGGTGGCCAGCGAGACAATTCTCATCAGCATTGGGTAGAGCGGGAAGAACTGGGTGGTCATGTCTCCCTGAACATAGCCCACGGTGGCGATCTTCTGATACCAGAGGGCATCCTCCCGCTGCCAGACTCCCAGAAACAGCCTCTGCCAGCCGGAATCGAAGAACTCCACCCCAACAGGAGCGTAGTGCTGACTCAAGTCCGGACGCTGCACGTACAGAGCCACCGCGGCCATGTAGAGGGTTAGGAGCAGCCGCACGCCGGCCACGCTAAGGAAAGCCACCATCAGCGAGTAGGAGCGGCTGCCAACAGGCGGCAACTTTGAAGAAGTCCGGCTTCCGGTATCCGCGGTCACACTCTGCGCGTCCAAGGCTCTATTGACGTCTCCGTCCGTGGGTTTCAATTGGGTGAACTATTCCATCTCCGCCCTTTGTGAGCGCGCGAACCAGCCTGGTCAGGGTCCAGTTGATAGGCACCGGTACGCCCCTGGCCTCGCCCTCTTTCGCCACCGCCCCGTTTATGTAGTCGATCTCCGTCTGAACCCCCCTGTCGACATCCTGCAGCATCGAGGAGCGGTTAGAGGCAGTGAGACGGCACACGGCCTCCACCTTCTCAATGGGGTCCGGGTAGGGCAGCCGGATGTCCATTTGCTGAGCAACATTCGCCGCCTCCAGAGCCACCGCGGCCATCAACTCACGAGCATCCGTCCGTGCCAGCAGTTCTCCGTTCGGAACCGAAAGCAGCGCCGTGAGCGGGTTGATCGATGCGTTCACCACCAGCTTTCCCCAGATCAGTGAGTTGAGCGCCTTGCAGAGTCCAACCTCAATGCCGGCCTGTCGAAAAGCCGCGGCCACTGCCTTCAACCGCTGAGTCTTCCTACCATCAAGCTCGCCGATGGTGGTCTCCCCTTCACCAGCATGAAGCACAACCCCCCGACCCATGAGCGTCGCTCCATGAGCGGTTACACCTGCCAACACCCTGTCCCGCCCCACAACCGACGCGATGGTCTCGACGTTGTTCAACCCGTTTTGCAGGGTCAGCACCACCGTGCTCGGCCCGACTGCCGGCACGGCATCCTCGGCTGCGCGCTGAGTGTCGTAGGCCTTGACGAAAATGATCACTAGATCCGAAGGTCCGGCATCCTCCGCTCTGGCAGTAGCCCTTACCATGACCCTCTGCTTTCGCTCGCCCTGCACCAGGGTCACCCCTTCCCGGGCAATCGCGGCCACCACATCAGGGCGGCGCCCCAGCAGCCACACCTCGTGACCGCCCAAAGCGAGCATACCCGAGAAGAGAGTACCCATGGCACCAGGGCCCACGACCAATACCTTCAATGGAGGCTACCCTTTGAGGAGCTTGTCCAGCTCTTCCTTTCTCATGCTGAAGCAGTGTTCCGGCGCGGGGAAGCGGCCTTCCGCCACCTCCTGGCAGTAGTTGGACAGAGCCGCCATCACCGATTCGCCGAGGTTGGCGTACCGCTTCACGAACTTGGGGACGAAGCGCTGGAACAGTCCAAGGGCATCGTGAATCACCAACACCTGCCCATCACATTGTGGCCCGGCGCCGATGCCAATAGTGGGAATGGAGATCTCCCTTGTCACCACCTCCGCCAACTGAGCGGGAATAGCCTCCAACACCAGGGAGAAGGCCCCTGCCTGCTCCAGAAGCATCGCGTCGGCCAGCAGCGCTTTGGCCGCGGCAGCATCCCGCGCCTGCGACTTCAGCCCTCCCAGCATCGTGGCCGTCTGCGGAGTGAGCCCCAGGTGTCCCATCACCGGGATTCCGGCGCTCACTATCGACCGGACGGTCTCGACAACCGTGGAACCACCCTCCAGTTTGACCGCGTCGGCCCCAGCCTCTTTCAGCAGCCGGCCGGCGTTACGAAGCGCCTCGTGCGTACTTACCTGATAGGACATGAATGGCAGATCGGCCACGACGAACGTGCTTTTCGCCCCTCGCGCCACGGCTTTGGTGTGGTGAATCATGTCCTCCATCGTGACCGGCACGGTGCTGTCGTATCCCAACACAACCATGCCCAGAGAGTCCCCCACCAGGATCATATCCATCGGGGTTCCATCCACCAGCACAGCAAATGAGTAATCGTAGGCGGTGATCATACTGATCTTCCGCCCTTGTCGCTTCATTTCAGACAGGTCCCGAAGATTCAGCTTTTGTTTGTCCACCAGGGCCTCCTACAAACAAACAGTCAAGGCGAGAGAGAAATATCCGCAACGCCGGCGTCTAGCGCCGGCGTTGCGTTCCGCACTCGGTTTTCCCACGATGAAACAGTGTGTCAGCCTTGGGAAGGACTCTCGGCTATAGCGGATACCAGCGCCGCCCCCCAGGCCGGAAGATCATCCGGCGTTC
>DAHXJB010000321.1:0-3170 GCA_027372455.1 Chloroflexota bacterium
CAACTTCTAGGCATGCATCAAGAAGTCTTTGATGGTTCTGGGGACACCCCAGACCCCGCCAGAAGGGACATCGCCCCTTCTGGACATCCTCAAGGACTAGCTGCAACTTACCTTGCCCGCACATGACCCAGAAAGGCATCATCCACGACCCGTCGCTGCTCCGGAAGGTGCCATTCGTAAGCTCCCTCGGCTGGACTCGCCCGGCGTGGCCTCCCCACGTACAGCAACGGCAGCCGATCCCCAAGTAGATCCCGGAGCCGCGGAGCCACGTAGGTCCAGGCCCCCATGTTCCGCGGTTCCTCCTGAGCCCAGACCACATCCTGCAAACCCGGGTAGCCTCCCACCACCTTTCTAATCTCCTCGACGGGGAATGGGTACAACTCCTCGACCCTCACGATCGCCGCTGAAACTCGCTTCCGATCCCCGCTTGGTTCAGACCGAGCCGCCACCAACTCCACGTACAGCTTTCCGCTGCAGAGAATTAGCCGCCGGATGCTCCCTGGATCCTTCCTCGCCTGATCGTCGTCGATGACCGGCTGGAACCGCCCAACGGCAAGATCATCCAAAGAGGAAGCCACCAAGGGATGACGGAGCAGGCTCTTGGGGGTAACCAGCACCAGTGGCCTGGGATCCAGATGCACCAGTCTGGATTGCCGCCTGAGGATGTGGAAGTACTGAGCAGCGGTGCTGCAGCTGGCTATCCGCAAGTTGTCCTCGGCAGCCATCTGGAGGAAGCGCTCCAGGCGGGCGCTGGAATGGTCAGGTCCCTGCCCCTCATAACCATGAGGCAACAGCAGCACCATGGAGTCCAGCAGACCCCACTTGGAGCGGGCCGAGACGATGAAGGAGTCGATTATCACCTGAGCCGCGTTGACGAAGTCACCATACTGGGCCTCCCACAACACCAGAGATTCCCGGGACTGGACGCTGTATCCAAACTCGAAGCCCAGAGCGGCACTCTCCGATAGGGGACTGTCCCAGATGTCGAATGCGGCGCGACTCGCCGCTATACGTTGAAGGGGACAGTAGAGGTCGCCGGTTTCCACATCGTGCAGGATCAAATGACGTTGACTGAAGGTACCCCGGGTGGTGTCCTGCCCCATCAGCCGAACCGGCGTACCTTCAGCCAGTATAGAGGCGAAGGCCAGGGTCTCCGCGTGGGCCCAGTCGATTTGCTTTCGATCGGTCGGCTCATCGACTGCCAACGCCGATCTCCGCCTGGCGAACAGAGGCTCCAACTTGGGATGTGGGTGAAAGCCGGGAGGCAGCGTCAGCAACTGGTAGTTCAGCCCTCTCAAGGTCCCGACCGGCACTGATGTCTGGATCTCCGCCGCCGCCCCCGGGTGACCCAACCCGCCGGCGGCGCCACCGGCTTCAAGTCCGGCTCCACTCCCCTCTTCTTCACCTCTGGGAGCCCCCGCGCCTGGGAGTGACCGGCGAAGCTCATTCAGCCGTTCGACGGCCGACCGAAGAAGGGTCTCAGCCTCCTCGGCGGTGACCTGCCCTCGCCGCTCCATTTCCCGCGCCCAAAGCTCTCGCGCCGTCGGGTGCTGGCTGATGATCCTGTAGAGGGTGGGCTGGGTGAAGGTCGGCTCATCGCCCTCGTTGTGGCCCCATCGGCGGTAGCCGATCAGGTCAATCAGGACGTCCTTGTGAAACTGCTCCAGGTAAGCATGGCTCAGCCGAATGGCCGTCACGCATGCTTCCGGATCGTCCGCGTTCACATGGACGACCGGGATCTCGAACCCCTTGGCCAAGTCGCTGGCGAAGAGGGTTGAGCGCCCCAGTTCCGGGGGCGTGGTGAACCCGAGCTGGTTGTTCTCGATGATGTGAATGGTGCCACCGGATCGGTAGCCGGGGAGGCGGGACAGGTTCAGGGTCTCGGCCACGATCCCCTCGCCGACGAAAGCCGCCTCCCCATGAATCAACACGGCGAGGGCGGTGTGCTCATCAACTCGAGCGGGACCGGCGTGATTCCTATCTTCGCTGGCAGCCCGAGTCATCCCCTCCACGACGGGATCGATAAACTCCAGGTGACTCGGGTTCGGGGCTAGCGATACGAACATCACCCCTTCCCGGTGCCCTCGCACCGCCTTACCGGCTCCAAGGTGATACTTGACGTCTCCGGTCCAGCCTAGGTCCGTGCTGCTGCTGATCGGCAATTCCGGGCGCTCGTATGCACCCCGAAACTCCGCCAGGATCTGCTCGTACGGCTTTCCCAGCACGTGTGCCAGGACGTTCAGCCGCCCCCGGTGAGCCATCCCCAACATCACCGACCTGGTCCCGGACGCGGCCGCCGCGCCGATCAACTCATCCAGCATGGGAACCAGCATGTCGAGCCCCTCCAGGGAGAACCGGGTCTGGGCGGGAAACGTACTCTGAAGAAAACGCTCGAAGGCCTCCACCTGGGTCAACCGCTCCAGCAGACGGCGTTCGTCTATGGGATCCGATGGGGGTGCGTAGCGACCGGACTCAACGGACTCGGTCCACCAGTCGCGCTCTTCGGCGCTGGAAATGTGCTCAAACTCCAGCCCGACACTACCCTGATACACTCGGCGCAAGGCTCGAAGCGCTTCCAACGCGCTCGCCGCACTTCGGGCTAATGGCCCTTCCACCACAGTGGCAGGCAGTCCTGCCAACTCCTCCTCCCGCAGGCCATGGCTGTCCGCCAGCAGTGCCGCGTCTCCCGGCGGCTCGCTCCCCAGCGGGTCGAGTCGAGCCGCGTGGTGGCCGTACATCCGGACGGCCATGGCAAGAGTCCTAGCCCCGCACAGCTTCCCCGCTTCCACGGCCAATCCAGCGGCGGCTCGGCTCTCGACAACGGTTGGCTCGGCGGACGGCGGTGGGCCCCACTCCTCGAAGAAAGCACGAGTCGCCGGATCCACCGACGCCGGGTCGGCTCGGTATCGATCATACAGTTCCGCCAGATAGCCGAGATTCAGTGTGGAGAACCGTGCCCAGCCGCTGATTCCTGTGTCGCCGTCCATGCTCCTCCGAGGTGGAATGGGTTGACCCGATGGCCTGAATAGAGAGTCGGTTCCCGCGGCAAGAGGACAAGGATCGCTTCCAACTGCTCGGGGAATCCTGCCGCGTTCTTCGCAAAAACGATGCCACTCCGCCCGCGTCTCTCAGTCTATCGCCTCGCCCCCCGGCTTGCCAGTAGATCTCTC
>DAHXJB010000328.1:0-2180 GCA_027372455.1 Chloroflexota bacterium
CATGTGGACAGCCTGATGCTGACCAGGGGGGGCGCTGCGCTACTACGTCTCTCCACAGATCGACACCCCCATTGTTCTTCGAGTGTCCGGCGGGACCAGCATCCTGAGCGAGGAGCTGCTCCGAGAAGGGATCACAGTGTCCATGGAGGAGGCCATCCGGCTCAACGTGTCGGCTGTCGCCTTCTCTATCATGGTGGGAGCGCGCTTCGAGCGAGACACCTTGCTGGCATTCACCCAGGTCGTGGACGAAGCAGAGCGCTACGGGATCCCGACCCTGGCCGTCACGGCCGTGGGCAAGGAACTGGTACGCGATGCCAAGTATCTGGGTCTGGCGTCCAGGATTGCCGCTGAATTGGGCGCGCGTCTCGTCAAGACGTACCACTGCGATGGGTTCGAGCGGGTGGTGGAGACCTGCCCCGTGCCAGTGGTCATCGCAGGCGGGAAAAAGCTACCAGAGAAGGACGCGCTGGCGATGGCCTTTAGCGCCGTTCGGGCGGGAGCCGCTGGAGTTGACATGGGCCGAAACATCTTCCAGTCGGAGGACCCACTGGCCATGGTTCGGGCCGTCCGCGCTATTGTTCATGACGGGGCGACCATCGAGGATGCCTACGACCTATTCATCTCTCTAAGGGGTAAGGCGACGGAGCAGGCGCAGGGCTGACACCGAGGAAGTGGCGACGGTGGCAGCAGTTCGACCCAAGTGGTGCAGGGGATCGAGCCTATCAGGGCCAGGGTGGAGCATGGACATGGCCATCGGGCACACGTGTATCGTTAGATCAGGCACCTAGAGATGGCGCGCCTCGGAACCTCACCGGCTTCTCATGACCTCGACCCGCCGGGGGGCAGTGGCACCTGCCGCATCGTGAGCTGCTCGCGGGCACCTCCTTCCTGCGGGATTGCCGGCTCGCGGTCAACGGTGATCGCTTTCGTCCTTTCTGTCATGTTCTTCCACAGATCTTATGGATGAGCCCGGGCTGGTAGCCACGGGCGAGAGCCTCCGTAATCTGGATTCGTCGGACGAAAGGAGCGTGGACCACGATGGATGAGCTGAGCAGAAGGAAGGTTTCTCGAAGGCAGATGCTGGGGATCGGGACTGGGCTAGCTGCCACCACGCTGTTAGCCGCATGCCAGCCGAGCCCCGAGCAGCCGAAGGCTGCGGCTACTCAGACATCGGCCGGGTCGGCCAAACAGTTGAGGGCGGCTTTCTCCAACGCCGGGCTAGGTGCCACCTGGTGCGCACAGGGGAAAGAGATCGCAGAGATGTGGGGCAAGTGGCTGGGGGTCGAGGTTGTGTGGTTCGACGGTGGCCTTAGCGTCGACAAGCAGCGGAAGGCCATCGACGACATGGCATCACAGAAGTGGGATTTCGTGGCCATCCAGCCGTTTGGGATCGGCACATTGGTCGATCCGGTGAAGCACATGATCGAGGCCGGCATTCCGGTTATTCAGATGGATACCATCATCGCTCCCCCCGAGGCCAACCTGGGCGTTACCACCTTCCTGGAGCCCGACAACGAATGGATGGGGGCTCAGGTCACGGAGGAGCTGGTGAGGGCCATTGGCGGCAAGGGCACGATTATCGAGACTCAGGGAGCGGCAGGCCATACTGGGTCCCAGGGTCGCCATCGGGGCTTCGAGTCCGTGATCAAGAAGTACCCGAATATCAAGGTGCTGGCGCAGGATTTCGCCGACTGGGACGTCAACAAGGTTGCCAAGCTGTGGGAGGATTATCTGGTCAAGTACCCCGATATCAGCGGTGCCATGTTCCACAACGACGACATGGCCTTGGCGGCCGCTAAAGTCATCAAGAACGCGAAGCGAGATATCAAGCTGGTAGGGGTGGATGCTATGCCGCCAGGCATCCAGGCCGTGATGGAAGGCACCCTGGTCGCGACGGTTCGCAACCCGTCGGACCGTGTCCATGGGTGGGCAGTGCTCATCGGCAGCAGGGTGGCCAGGGGCCAGGACAAGAACGTGCCCAAGTACATCCTGACCGATGGCCCGGTAGTGACCAAGAAGATCGGTCAGGGCCTGATCTACGGCGAGGGGATCGGGGTCTCTTAGGTCGATGGACCGTCCAGCCGGTGGCCGGCGGTTGCCTGGCCGGCCACCGGCTGGACTCCGTGGCGATGCACTCTGGAGGTTCTGACGATGGATCATAGCGAAACCGGCGGCCGTGC
>DAHXJB010000335.1:0-2789 GCA_027372455.1 Chloroflexota bacterium
TTGGACATAATGTAGACGTAGTAGTCCTTCAAGGCGGTCACCCACTAGCGTTGGTCGCATCGTGAAAGCCACGAGGAGATGCTTCGCTGACGCTCAGCATGACATGGTAGACGTTTCCGCAATATACCGTACACTATCGGCATGGTTCACAGAAACGGCGAGATAGAGTAACAGTAGGGGCGAGCGCCGCTCGCCCCTACGACTGGCACACCGTCGGTGAACCATGCCAGATGAATTGGGAAGAACAACCACGTGGCAAGGAAATTGCTGTAGACAATAAATGAATGCATGGGGATCCGACGTATCGCCTCAGCCGGCCAGATCTCACAGGAAAAGGAGTATTCTCCGATGTGGTTCTATCTGCTGGCCATGATCGCGATTCCCTTGACCTTAGCCTACCTATCCCATCTCCTGGATCAGGGGCAAGAGGACCATCTCGAGGAAGCGGACGAAGGCCGGCCGGTGAGCCACGAGGCTGCCTGACGGGGAATCCATGACATCCCCCAATGTGGGGTCGGAGCGCCGTGCAATGGGCGGGCGGGGGAGCAAGGCATCGCTCCCCCGCCCGTCTCGTGCTCTCGAAATGATGAAGGGTCGAGTTGGCAGCCTAGACCCGACTGGGCACAGCCCCATCCCGCTCCGCTTTTGCGCTCAGCACGCTGACCCTGGCAGCCACCTGTCCGGCTATCTTTCGGAAGGCTTCGGAGACTGGAGAATCCGGATGTGCCACCAGCACTGGCCGTCCCTGATCTCCCCCTGCCCTTACCTCCGGATCCAGGGGTAGCTCGCCCAACAGGGGAGCGCCGTGTTGCTCTGCCATCCTCTGTGCTCCACCCTGTCCGAAGATGTAGCTCTTCTCCCCGCAATGGGCACAGAGGAAATAGCTCATGTTCTCCACGATCCCCAGAATAGGGACGTTGAGTCGCTCAAACATGGAGGTGGCCTTCGTGGCGTCGGCTACCGCGACTTCCTGGGGGGTCACCACCACCACCAGCCCGCTCAATGGAATAGACTGGGCCAGGGTCAGGGACGCGTCGCCGGTGCCCGGCGGCAGGTCTACCACCAGGTAGTCCAGTTCACCCCACTCCACATCAGTGAGTAGTTGCTCCACCATCTTCCCCACCATGGGGCCACGCCAGATGATCGGCGTGCTCTCGTCCACGAAAAAGCCCATGGAGATCATTCTGATACCGTGGCTGATGGCGGGTAGCAGCTTCTCCCCAACCTGCCGTGGTGGCGTCTGAACCCCCAGCATCTGGGGAATGTTAGGTCCCCATATGTCCGAGTCCAGCAGCCCAACCTTGGCACCGGTCTCGGCTAGGGCCAGGGCCAACCCGACGGAGACGGTGGACTTACCCACCCCTCCCTTGCCGCTCCCGACCGCGATCACGTGACGGACCTTGGGGATCATCACCCTTTCCTGCTTTCCGGTGCGGACCCGCGAGCCAAGCTTGACCTGCACCTCGGTCACGCCGGGGATCGCCATCACGGCCTCGCGCGCTTCCTTTTCGATCTCAGACTTCAAGGGGCAGGCAGGGGTTGTAAGAACGACCGTGAAGCTGACCCTGGAGCCGTCAACTTGAAGATCCTCCACCATGCCCAGGCTGACCAGGTCGCGGTGCAACTCCGGTTCTTGCACGGTGCCGAGGACTCTGAGCACATCCTCTTTGGTGACTGTACTGTTGCTAAACACCACTGAACGCTCCTCCTCCGGGACTTCTGATGGGTGCCCAGCAGCATTCTAACTCTCCGGCGATAGTTGCGCAATTGTGTACGATAAAAATGGTAAATAGCGGGATACCTGGCAAGTATAAGGCTATAGCAACTATCTCTACTGTCCATTGTCCCCAGGTTATGTTATGATCGGGGGCGATGCGATCCGCTCCCAACGGTTGCATACAGCTGTCGGCCTAGAGGGGATGGTTCGAATGGAGGGTGAGGGCACGATGCAACCAACCCGATGGGAGATACTGCAGCTTCTCAAACGGCGTGGCCGAGCCACCGTGGACGAGCTTTCCAGGGTGCTGGGCATGACACTGATGGGAGTGCGTCTCCACCTGGTGGTGCTCGATCGCGATGGCTACGTTAAGAGAACCACGGTCCGAGAGAAGCCCGGCAGGCCGGCCCTGGTTTACTCCCTGACCCCCAAGGCCGAGGAGATCTTCCCCAAACGGTACGACCTGCTGGCAGAGAAGCTGCTGGAGTCCCTTCAGGAGAGCGATGGTAGCTCGTTCATGGCACCCGCCCTGGAAGCCGCTGCCCATAAGATCGCGGCGCCCCTGGTGGATCGGGTGGAAGGGGCCACTCTCGGCCAGAGGGTGGAGTCGGTCGGTCACCTCCTCGACCGCTTCGGAGCCTTTGCCTCCTGGGAGAAGGCCGATGGAGGCTTCATGATCTATCATCAGAACTGCCTCTTTTACTCCGTTGCCCTGCGGAACCGGGAGACCTGCTCCATTGACTGCACCCTCTTGCGTGACATGCTCGGAGTGGAGGTGGAGCAGCGCGAGAGCCTCCTGGAAGGCGCCGTCCGTTGCAGTTTCTTCGTGCCCGATGTCGCCGCGACCGATTCTCAAGATGGGGCGTCGGCACTGAGGGCGGAGTCCTGAGCCCCGTGGCCGACCTCCTGCTGCCAGGCCGGACCCTGCACCCGAGGTCCGAACAGTGGGAGTCTCATGAAGCGCGAAGCAATTCTCTATGAGCGGCTGGCCCGGGACGCTGTCCGGTGCCGCGTCTGCCAGTGGGACTGTCGCATAGCCGACGGCAAGCTGGGGGTTTGCCGGACTCGGGTG
>DAHXJB010000345.1:0-3298 GCA_027372455.1 Chloroflexota bacterium
AGCCCGCTGAAGCGGGCTGGGACTGCCGGCGGAACGAGACGGATTGGTCTCAGCCCAGTTTACTGGGCTTGGTCTTTTCAGCCCGAGGCTTGAGCCTCGGGCATGGCTCGCGAAAGTGCGTCCCACTTGATGGACGGACCAATTAGCTCTCTGGTGTAAATCTACGGTAGAATCAATGGTAGGAGGACCATGCCATTGATTCGAGTACAACTGAGTTGCGACCAGCGGGGAGAATTGCAGCAACGCACCCGGCAAAGGGGGCTTTCGCCTCAGACGCGAGAGCGGCTGGAGATGATCCGACTGGCAGACGCAGGCTGGAACATTCCAAAGATTGCCGGGTACTTGGGACGCCAGGAAGCCGCCAGGAAGCCACCGTGAACCAGTTCGACACCGCCGCTTACAACGGCGCCCTCGCCGAGACCATTAGCTACTCAGGGCACAACGGCGACCTCATCCACGCCTACTGCGCCTGCCCAACGGGTGCGGGGCCGTTCCCGGGCATCGCGCTCGCGCACCACATGCCGGGCTGGGACGAGTTCTGCCGCGAGATGGCGTACCGCTTCGCCAACCACGGCTACGCGGTGCTGATGCCGGACCTGTATTGCCGCCAAGGCCACGGCTCGCCGGATCACGTTGCCGCCCCTGAGGCGAGAGGGCGTCGGGCAAGCTGAGGACCCTCGGTTTCCGCTGGCAGCTACTCACCCATCCGTTCGACGGTCTCTTCGGCGATGGCCTGCTCCGCCACATCTCTGAGATCCTCGGCTGCCATCGGTGGCTCGACCCGGGTAATTCCCCGCAGTCGATCGAAATGGGTGTCGTAGGAGTAGAGGATCTGGGAGTCCGCCTGCTCCATCGCCGCGACGATCACGGCATCGCTGAAGTCCACCTTCGTGCTGGCGTAAAGCTCCAGCGCGCGCAGCACGGCGGCACGGTTCTCGAGCTTAAAACCCGGCAGGCGGACCAAAGGGCTTAAGAGCTCGTAAACCTCGGAACGGGGCAAGTTGTAGAGGCGTGGCGAGGAGAGCACGTACACCGCGTCGGCTATCACCGTATCGGGCGCGGCCACCGTGGCCTTGCCGGCTCTAACCGCCTCAAACAACGCCGCGGCTCCCTCCTGCTTCACGAGGTCGTCGCGGGTGAGCAGGCGGATGATGACGTCGGTGTCGATGAAGGGGTGACTCATAGGCTGGCCTGGTACTTGTCTCGCAGATGGTCCTCGCGGGCAATCTCTCGCATCTCGTCCCTGGACAGAGGCTTCCCCAGCGATCCTGCCGCCCCCCGTAGGGAGGCGATGCCGGCATAGCGAGGAACCCTGAGGCGCACTACCCCGTCCGGTTCGATGACGAAGGAGAGCTTGCCGCTCTTCCCAACCCCCAGGTGCCGCCGAACCTCGGCCGGGATGGTCACCTGGCCCTTACTGGTGATGGTGGAAACGATCTCCTTCATGTCTGCTCCAGTTGTAAGGCATCCGTTCATAAGTAAGGCAATTCTACTATGCGCCTTACGTCTTGTCAAGTAGGTGCAGCCGCCAATTGGGCCCCGCGTTGAATAATGTTATTGATCATTATCCCGCCCACCCGTCACGATGGGCAGGGTAAGGACCCAATATTCCTCGGAAAGCATCAGGGTGTGACGTTCGGAACAGCTAGGACCAGTCAGACCCAACCCCCCTTCCCAGCGGGGAAGGGGGGTTGGGAGGTTCACGCCCCGATGCCTAGTTCAGTAAGCGGTATTGTCTCTAGGGCGTCGGGGTCGGGAGCGCGGCTCCCGGTGTGGCCGCCGGCACCGGGGTCGGGGACGGAGCCGCCGTCGGGCTCGACGGCAACACCGTGGTTGGTCCCAACGTCGGCGTCACGGACAGCGTGGGAAGCACCGTCTGGTTCGGGGCCACGGTGGGTACCGAACCGATGTCCATCCGAATGCGGGTCCGCATCACCGGACCCAGATCCGCCATCGCCTGCGCCATGCTGGCCGTCAGACTCTCCAAATCGGCAGTTGACGTGGTAGACAGCTGCTGGCGAATGCTCACCAACATCTGATGCATCTGGCCGAGAATGTTGATGATATCTGCATAGGTAGGTTGGTCGTTGGCCAGCTTCATCTCCTGCTGGCGTAACTGCAGGATGGCGGCCATCATCTGTTGAACGCTCATCATGCTCGGCATCGGCGTGCCCTGCATCATGGTGCTGGGGGTCACTGCCGTGGCGGCAGGGGTCGTCGGCGCCGACACCTGGCTGGCGCGGGTTTGCACTACCAGGGACATCTCCTTAGTGATGTCCGACATCATACCGAACGCCTGATCCTGCTGTTGCGGGGTCATCAGGGAGATCTCCTGACTGAGCTCGTACATCAGGTTACTGGCACTCTGAACCATGGCAAGCAACTGAACCGGGGTGGGGCTGTTGCCGGCAAGAATCTTGAGCTGTTCACGCAGCTGGTCCATATTGCGAAGGGTCACCTGAACCCGAAGCGGTCCAGGCGTGCCAGCTATGCTAGTTCCCACGGCTGCGACTGTGGCCCCGACGCCCGGACCCATCGTCCCAGGTCCAGCCATTGGCATGCTGGTCCCCGAACCAGGACCGTACTGCCCGACCGACCTGGAGTCGGTCGTTGCAGCCGGGGATGAGCAGGCCGCCATCAGCAGTGCCACGGCTACCGCCGTTGCCAGCATAGGGGCTATCGCCACTCTTCTCATTTTTCCCTCCTAATTCCCTCCAATCAGTGGCCCTCGCCAGCTCCAATTGACTCTGGTCGCTTGGTGCGGACCGGAGCCGAGGCTGGCAAGAAGCGGACCGCTTCTTTTCCTAGCCACAACCATGGCATGACCTGTGCTCGCCTTGCACGTGCTATCTGCGAGGGTATCCCCGACAACCACATATCTACCTGTTCGGGAGGGCTGGGAGGCACGACCGATGGCGAACCGCAGGGTGAGAGTCGGAGTGAACGGGTACGGAGTGATCGGCAAGCGGGTGGCCGATGCAGTGGCACAACAGGACGATATGCAGCTTGTGGGGGTTGCAGACGTAGCTCGGGACTACCGAGTTCGGGTGGCCGCCGAGCGTGGCTACCCTATCTTCTCGGCCCTGCCACACATGCGGTTCTCCATGGAAGAAGCCGGCATCCCCGTGGCAGGCACCCTGGACGACCTCTTGCATCAGGTAGATGTCGCGGTGGACTGCACACCCAAGGGAATTGGCTCCAGCACTGCAACCCCAAAAAAACAAAAGCATTCTGCCGAACTTCTCTTTACTTCAAAATTTCAGCAATGGCGCCAGCGCCGACGGTGCGTCCGCCCTCG
>DAHXJB010000355.1:0-6004 GCA_027372455.1 Chloroflexota bacterium
CCGCCCGAAGATATTCTGGCCAACGCCCCCAGGGCGGAGGATCACTATCTCAAGATCCCGCCGGTGTTGGAGGAGGACGTTGCCCTCGGTGGGCCCCCGGAGATCTAGATGTGAGGACTGGGGACTGAGCGATAGAACGGCGACTCAGTCCTCAGTCCTTGGCCCTCAGTCCCGGTTAAGGAGAACCGCCTTGAAGCCGTACGAAGCGACAATTCACGAGGTCCATGACCTCTTGCGAACCCGGCAGATCTCTTCAGTGGAGCTGACGCGCTCCGTCCTGGAGAGGATCGAGGCTGTGGAGTCGTTGGTGCACGCATACGTGACCGTGACGCCTGAGGCAGCTCTGGAGGAGGCGCGGAAGGCCGACGAGCGGCGCGCAGCGGGGGAGGACACCCCTTTTCTGGGGGTGCCGGTGGCTCTGAAGGACGTCATTTCCACCAAGGGGGTGCGCACGACCTGCAGCTCCAAGATGCTTGAGAACTTCGTGCCGATCTACGACGCCTACGTGGCGCAACGGCTGAAGGCGTTGGGGGCGGTTCTCGTGGGCAAGACCAACATGGATGAGTTCGCCATGGGCTCCTCCACCGAGAACTCTGCCTTTTTCACTACCCTGAACCCATGGGATCTGGCCAGGGTTCCGGGGGGCTCCAGCGGTGGCTCGGCCGCGGCGGTGGCCGCCGACGAGGCGATCTTCGCGCTCGGCTACGATACCGGCGGCTCCATCCGGCAACCGGCATCTCTATGCGGGATCGTCGGGATGAAGCCCACCTACGGGGCCGTGTCTCGTTTTGGATTGGTGGCCTTCGCCTCCTCTCTGGATCAGATTGGTCCCCTCACCAAGGACGTCACCGACTGCGCACTGGTGCTGAATGCCATCACCGGCTATGACCCACAGGATTCCACCTCCCTGAACTTCCCCGTGCCTGACTACACGCGGGCGCTGATCAAGGATCTGAAAGGGGTTCGGGTGGGGGTTCCTCGGGAGTACTTCGCTCAAGGGATTGATCCGGAGGTAGAGAAGCTGGTGAGGACAGCCATCGACCGGCTAAGGGACCTTGGCGCCGAGATCGGTGAGGTCTCCCTGCCTCACACCGGGTATGGGCTGGCTTCTTACTACATCATCGCTCCGGCGGAGTGTAGCGCCAATCTGGCTCGCTACGATGGGGTTAAGTACGGCTACTCTGCTCCCGACGCGGACAGCATGTGGGACGGCTATTTCAAGACCCGCCAGCGTGGCTTCGGTCCAGAGGTGAAGCGGCGGATCATGCTGGGGACCTACGCCCTCAGCTCCGGCTACTACGACGCCTACTACCTGAAGGCTCAGAAGGTGCGAACCCTGATCAAACGGGATTTCGACGAGGCCTTTGAGGAGTACGACGTGCTGGTAGCCCCGACCTCCCCGTCGGTTGCTTTCAAGGTGGGGGAAAAGGCCGACGATCCCCTGGCGATGTACGCTTCGGATGTCTGCACAATTCCGGTGAACCTGGCTGGGCTCCCCGGCATCTCGGTGCCATGTGGCTTCTCCCAGGATCTACCGGTTGGCCTGCAGTTGATCGCCAAGCCGTTGGGTGAGGAGACGATGTTGCGGGCAGCATACGCCTACGAGCAGAGCACCGACTGGCGGAAGCGGAAGCCCCAGCTCGTCTAGAGCACTGAGGACTGAGGACTGATGGGGTCCAGGGGGCGAAGCCCTCTGGCGGGGTGTGGAGGTCCTCCGAAAGCGGGGGAGTCCAGAGGGGGCCGCAGGCCCATCTCTGGCGGGGTTTGGGGTGTCCCCAAAGGGTCTCCTTTTTTTCTCTCTCCCTCTGGGAGACGATTGGGGTGAGGGTGTCAGACTCAACCAGGCATAGCCATCCACCGAGGGTGGAGTGCTATGCTGGCCGCCACTACCCTGATCGCCCCCTGGCCTTCCAATGGCAGGGCAAGCGGTTGGAGGTGGAGGAGGTGGAGCATCAGTGGCGAGCCCAGGAGGCCGCCTACGGGAGCCCGATCCTCTACCATTACCGGGTCCGCACGATTGAGGGCCGCTTTCACCTGGTGTACGACAGTAAGAACGACGATTGGCAAGTAGCTAGAGAATAGCGGGTCCAGGGCGCAGCGCCTGAAGTGGGGCGAACGCGAGCGAGCGCAGCGTTCGCGGGTGTCCCCAAACATGCTCTTTCTATTGGACTCCTCATATCTAGCTCGTACAGGAGCGAGATCATGGAATATGAACCGGTAATTGGCCTTGAGGTGCACGCTCAACTGCTCACCGACAGCAAGATGTTCTGTCGGTGCAGCGCGGACTATTCCGGAGCGGCGCCTAATACCCACGTGTGTCCTGTTTGCCTCGGGATGCCGGGAGTGCTTCCAGTCATCAACCAGAAGGCAGTGGAGTACACCGTCATGACGGCGCTGGCCCTCAACTGCCAGATACCGGAGTTCAGCAAGTTCGACCGGAAGAACTACCCGTATCCCGACCTGATGAAGGGTTACCAGGTCTCTCAGTACGACATGCCCCTGAGCCACGACGGATGGGTCCAGGTGGAGGTGGAGGGCGAGGTTAGCCGGGTGGGTATTATCAGGGTCCACCTGGAAGAGGACACCGCCAAGCTGCTCCACGTCACCGACGAGAATGGCCAGGCCTACAGTCTGGTGGACGTGAACCGCTCCGGTGTGCCGCTTATGGAGATCGTGAGCGCCCCGGACATCCGGTCCCCCCAGCAGGCCCGGGCCTACCTGGTCAAGTTGAGGGCGATCCTCCAGGCGCTGGGGGTCTCGACGGGCAATATGGAGGAGGGATCCTTCCGCTGCGACACCAACGTGTCCATTCGGCCGAAGGGCAGCGACAAGCTAGGCGCCAAGGTGGAAGTGAAGAACCTGAACTCCTTCCGCTCGGTCCAGAGGGCCTTGGAGTACGAGATGCAGCGGCAGGCAGCCGTGCTGAACGATGGGGGGCGGATAGAGCAGGAGACCCGGGGATGGGTTGACGACCGGGGCGTCACCGTGAGCCAGCGCACCAAGGAATTCGCTCACGACTACCGCTACTTCCCTGAGCCCGATCTGCCGCCGATGATCTTGAACCGGGAGTGGGTGGAGGGGATTCGCTCCGGACTGCCCGAGCTGCCCGACGCCCGTCGGGAGCGCTTCGTGGCCCAGTTCGGGCTGGATCGGGAGAGCGCCCGGCTGCTTACCGAGAGCAAGGCCACGGCGGAGTTCTTCGAGAAGACGATAAGGCTCTACCAGAACCCCAAGGCCGTGTCCAACTGGATGCAGGGAGAGCTGTTCCGGTTGCTGAAGGACGGCGAGGGCGACGTGAGCGGGACGAAGCTGACGCCTGTGATGATGGCCGAGCTGCTGCAGATGGTGGAGAAGGGGACCATCAACGCCCGCACCGCCAAGGAAGTGTTCGAGGAGATGTTCAACACCGGCACCAGCGCCGCGGAGATTGTGAAGGAGAAGGGGCTCTCCCAGATCAGCGACGCCGCCCATCTGGAGTTGGTCGTCGAGGACGTGATCAAGAACAATCCCCAGGCCGTGGCGGACTTCAGGGCCGGCAAGGGGCCGGCGATGGGTTTCCTGGTGGGCCAGGTGATGAAGCTTACCCGCGGCCAGGCCAACCCCGGGGTGGTGAACAGGCTGCTGAAGGAGAAGCTTCAGTAGGGCGGGGTCTTGTGTCCGCCGCTAGGGGCCGGAAGGTCAGGCGTAGGGCGGGGTCTTGTGCCCCGCCGCCCGGCCGTTGGAGGGAGAAGTTGCGCGATTGGCAATACCCTCGGCGGAGCAGAATTCGTCTTGCTTCGGCGACCTACTCCGAACCCGATACCATCTGCTCTGTCACCCTCTGCGCCGACAGCCGGGCCCCGCTCTTCTCTGATGCTGCCTTAACTCAGGGTTGTGTAGCCATTCTCGTGTCTCGGGCGAAATCAGCAGGGGTTGGAGTTCATGCCTACTGTCTCATGCCCGATCATCTTCATCTCCTACTCAGCCCTTCTCCCAAGGTATCGATCTTGGACTTCCTACGGGATTTCAAAGGGTTGACCACGAGACTAGTGCGGCGACACAATGGTTCTGACCAGTGTCATCCTGAGTGTCCCAGGGTTCCGGGAACCCTGTGCGAAGCACAGAAACTTGAAGTTTCTGAACAGCGATAGCGAAGGATCTCCTCGGCGGAATGTGGAGATGCTTCGCTTCGCTCAGCATGACAGTAACCATCACCTTCACTGTGTCGAAGCAGTAGTGCACCGTCAAACTGGTTTTACACGTAGCAACTGTCTTGGATGTCAAGGGTCTTGACATCCAAGACAGTTGCTACGCTTCAAAGCCATTGTGGTTGAGTATTAACCTACCTGATGCCGGAAAGAAACTGAGATGAGGGAACGGGAGCATGGAGCAACGCATTCGACTGCTGATTGCGGATGACCAACCCCGATCTCGAGACGGACTCCGGGCGCTGCTCGCTACCTGCTCCGCGGTGGAGGTGGTTGGTGAGGCCGCCAACGGAGAGGAGGCCCTGCTGTTGATGGAGGATCGGCGGCCGACCGTGGTGTTGATGGACGCTCGGATGCCGGTTCTGGATGGGATGCAAGCCACGCGACTGATCAAGAGTAGCTGGCCGGAGGTGCGGATCGTCGTGTTGACCATGTACTCCGATTACAGGGAGATCGCCCTGGCCGCCGGCGCCGATGCCTTTCTGGTGAAAGGCTGCCAGCCCGAGGAGTTGTTCGGGGCGATTGCCGGTGATAAAGAACCGGCATGAGGTTCGGTCTACCCGACGTGTTGGAGAGAGCATGGTCACTTGCGAGCCATGATCTGACCACTTGGCATCACTACCCCGGCACCACCATCCAGATCCCGGCCACGGCGAGGAGCGTTCCGGTCACGATCCGCGAGTTCATCCGCTCATGCAGAAGGGATATCGAGATCGGCAGGGCGAAGAGGGGGGTGGTGGATGCGAGGACCGAGGCCTTTGCTGCTCCGGCGAGACTCACCGCCATCACGTACAGCAGAGCGGAGGCACTGTTGAGTACCCCGGCCATCACGACGAGGCCGAAGGCACGCCGGTCCAGCCCCACGGGCAGCCTTGCCCCAAAGGTTCGGGCCTTAACGACGAAGAGGGATATGGAAGCCATCTAGATCACCAATCACCGGATCTCCTCTGCCTCCGCATCGCGGTCCAACTTGCCCTCGAAGCTACCGTTCGGGCACGACGGTCCATGATAGCAGGTTCAGACCTGCCTGGTGCGCCCTTTGCAGAGAACGAAGCTGTTTCGGGGCCGGTTGCATGCGCCGTTTGGCACGAGCGGTGGCGACGAGAAGAAGCGATTTCCGTGCGAGCCGCGTAGGTACGAGGCTTGGGGCTACAGAGTCCTGCCACCTACCGAGAAGAGGAGGACGAGATGCAGTACGATCAGTTCGTTGGACAGGTCCACAACCGGGGGCGGTTTGCCTCGGACGGCGAGGCCATGCGGGCGATCCATGCCACGCTGGAGACCTTGGGCGAGAGGCTATACGGCGGCGAAGCTGAGAACTTGGCGGCCCAGCTGCCACCGGAGTTGGGGCACTATCTGAGGGAGCCGGCGGTTAGCGAGAGCTTCAACCTGGATGAGTTCTTCAATCGAGTTTCCATGCGAGAAGCCGTCGATCTCCCCGTCGCCATCTACCATGCTCGAGTTGTCATGGAGGTGCTGAAGGAGGCTGTGTCGCCGGGTCTCTTGGACAAGGTTCTTGATCAGTTGCCGGAGGAGTACGACTCGCTCTTCGTGGGGAGTAAGGGCAAGCTTCCTCAACAGTAGGGCGAGACGGGACGATAGAGACGTCAGCAAGGGCGGCCAGGTTGATGTCTGGCCGCCCTTCGACGGTTTCTTGAGCGCCCGTGCGAGGGTTGGCCCACGGCACGAACGCTGCTGTGATCGACCTGCAGGCAGCAGTGCAGCCGCAGCGGCGTTGTGCATGTGGGGCCAACCGGCGCATGCTTCTTGCGCCAATCGGCCCCACGCAAGACGGCTACTGTGATGATATGTAGGCC
>DAHXJB010000365.1:0-4561 GCA_027372455.1 Chloroflexota bacterium
TCCAGGCCGCTCTTCCACCAGCTCCGCAGGGTGACGATGCTCTTTGAGGCACCGACGGCGAAGTGGGCCACGATGCTCACGATCAGGGAGACGACGATACCCGTGGTGCCGGTCAAGAACAGGAATGGGATCACCGGCACGATCCCTCCGAGGCCTGTGGAGACGGACCCGACAACCGCCGCGAGGTTGGGATTAGGTAATCTCTCTTCCGAAAGGCCCAGCTCCTCGTGTGCGAGGGTCCGCAGGAACTGATCCGGCTTCTCTGCCATCCTTTCCACGAGCCGTCGAGACTCTTCCTCTGTGAAGCCCTTGAGCTGGTAGAATAGCTCCAGTTCCTCTCGCTCCTCCTCGGGGTTCTCCTCGATCTCTTCTCGCTCTCGGCTTATCTCCGCCTCGAAGACCTCTCGCTCGGCCTTGTTCGCCAGGAACGCGGAGGCACCCATGGAGAGGGCGCTGGAGAGGACACCGGCCAGACCGGCCACCACAATGAACTCGTTGTTTGAGCTGGCGGCCGCCACCCCGGAGACGATGCCGAAGACCGCGGTAAGGCCGTCGTTCACACCGTAGATGGCGTCCCCGATCCAGCTGCCGCCCTTCCCATGCCACTTTTCTCGGCGCAGGATCGAGTCCAGCCGGCCCTGTACCTCACGGCCGGATCCGGTCATGGCTCGGAGTGTCCGGGCATGTGAAGATTCGTCCTGGGCCAACTCCTGAAGTATCCGCCCGATGGCCTCGTCTCCCAGGTCGCGCGCCTGTGCTTCGTACTGGCGAACGTGCTCCTCTTCTGTAGTCTCTACTCGGCGCAGCGCCGTGTCCAGATCCGCGGCTCTGGCCGTTAGTATCACCCCACGGGATGGCCCTATGGTTTCTCCACTGCTCGCCGGATCCCGGCCGCCCAACTCCACTATCCGCTGCGACCATTTCTCGGCATGGCGCTCCTCGGCTTCGGCCAGCTTGATCAGCAGAGCCTTGCGCTTCGGGTCATGCTCCATGTTGGCCAGTTCGCGATAGGTGGCGGCGCCCTCCATTTCGGCCCGCCAGTTTCTTTCGAGAGTAGCGATTATCTGCTCGCTGCCTTTGGATTGATCAGTGGAAGGCACAGCTTTCGACCTCCAGTGTTGGCGGTCTGCCAGTATCTCGTTACATTTGGATCGTAACAGGCTGCTATCCGCCTTGGCAAGCGACGGACTGGTTAACGGTGGGTGGCGGATACCGCGTCAGCCGGCCGCCGGCTGGGGTATCGCTAGGTGGTGCGTCCGGAAGTTCACCGCACCTTTGCCCGCTGCTTTAGCGGCGGGCTGAGAAAACAAAGCCCGCTGAAGCGGGCTGGGACTGCCAGCGTTGGCCAGCTCCCACGTGCCTAGCCCAGTTTACTGGGCTTCGTCTTTTCAGCCCGAGGCTTGAGCCTCGGGCATGGCTCGCGAAAGTGCGTCCCACTTGATGGACGGACCAATTAGGGCTGCATCCTCTGGATCACCTGGGAGCCCAACTGACGGCTGAGCTGCTCGACCTGCTGGGCAGTGTGCTCCTCCTCCCGCAGGGTGTCCTCCAGGAGGGATACGACCTGGGTTTCCCCCATCGATCGTGCCTTTTCGATCAGCCCACCGTAGGAAGCGATCTCGAAGTGCTTCGTCTTGTCGACAGCCTCGAGGCAGAACAGGTCTATCAACTCGGGGCTCGGCTGCTGTCGGATGAACTCCTGCGTGTCCTGTCTCATGCAATCGACGGCGTAGCTGGTGACGTTCATCGGCTGGATGCCCATCAGCCGGAAGCACTCCTGCACCCGAGTGACCTGCTGCTGGGTTTCCGTCAGGTGATGGCTGAGCAGTTGCTTAACCTGGGAGTTCTGGCACATCTGCTCCATCTGAGAGATCTGCTGTAGGATCAGTTGCTCCGCCGAGTGAATCGAGCTCAGGTCGTAGATGAAGAGGTCTCGGGGGCTCTTCAAAGGCATTGCTGGTGAGTCCTTTCTTGAGATTTCAGGGTGTCATTTTCTGCATCAATCGAGAGCCAATCCGCTGGTCCAGTTGCTCCGCTACGGCAGTGCCGACCCAGCAAGAAGAATGCCAACCCTGTGCACTACCATGCTGCTGGTCCGGTCATGCCTGGGCTGTCATATCACCTTCTACATCAATCGGCTAGTGCGGCGACACAGTGGTTCTGACCAGTGTCATCCTGAGTATCACAGGGTTCCGGGAGCCCTGTGCGAAGCACAGAAACTTGAAGTTTCTGAACAGCGATAGCGAAGGATCTCCTCGGTGGAACGTGGAGATGCTTCGCTGACGCTCGGCATGACAGCAACCATCACTTTCACTGTGTCGAAGCACTAGGCCGGCGTCGTGGGGATTGATTCAGTCGAGAATCCTGGATACAGGAGTAGCTTCGACCAGCTGTCACGCGTGAGCGGGGGAATGGTGACGTCGAGGTTGGGGATCTGCCGGGGTTACATCGCAACCACGAGCCAGATCCCCGCCACGGAGATGATGCAGCCCGCGGCTATCTGCCAGGTCATCCTCTCGCCCATCAACAACGACATTGGGGCGCCAAAGAGGGGAGCGGTGGCGGTGAGCGTGGCCGCCTTGGCGGCCCCGACAAACTGGACGGACAGCAGGAAGGTCAGAGAGGTAAGCAACGTTATCATTCCAGCCGCGACTGCCCCTGCCAGTTGGGTTCCCCAGTACTCGCGCAGCTGGAAACCCGAGCGGCTAACACCGGTGCCAAGCAGCAGGGCGATCGTCGCCGCCATCAGTCGCACTGTGGTCGCTGTTAGACCGTCGGTCTGTTGGACTCCAATCCTGACCAACACGGTGGCGAGGGCCCAGCAGAGACCCGATAGCAGAGCCAGCAGTATCCCCAACCTCATGTTCTTGCCCGGTCCCACCTCGGATTTCAGGAGCAGGGCTTTATTAGGAACCATCACCAGCCCTACCCCGGACACTACCAGCAGGGTTCCCAGTAGCAGCCCTGGGGTTACCCGTTCGCCCAACAGGACCGAAGCCATGAGGGCCGCGAAAATAGGGTAGGAATTGGATAGGAGCAAACCGCGGACGATTCCCACCAACCGGAGGCTATGGAAGTAGAGGGTATCGCCGATCCCCATGCCAACTAGAACCGAGATCACCAGGAAGAACAGGCTGGGTCTTGAGAAATCGTCCAGCAACTCCAGCCTGCCGGTGCCGATAACCACCGCCATCGCCAGCACAGCTGCCACCAGGGAGCGGAAGGCATTTAGCGACAGCGCGTTGGTACGGGACTGCAGGGAGCGGAGGAGAACGCTGACGAGGGCCCAGGTGAAGGCGGAGCCCAGGCCAAGCAGGTCGCCGATCATTGAACGGAACTCTACCACATTATTGCGGATGGCGCCGAGCCAAGCGCTGGACGGGGCCATTGTATCACATGGATTGCTACAGCAGGCGGGCGGGCACGATGTATGCGGCCTTCATAGGCCGACACTAGTACTCTGTCACACTGGTCTTGATCTGTAGGGAGGGGCCCTGTGCCCCTCCGCCCGGCGGGCAATGGTAGGCGCCGGCGGCAGGGCAGAGCGCCCTGCCCTACATCTCATAATCACTGTGGCGGTGTACTAATACATCGCCACAGTGAAGGTGATGCGTGCTGTCATATTGAGCGTCAGCGAAGGATCTCCTCGGCGGAACGTGGAGATGCTTCGCTTCGCTCAGCATGACAGTACCAAACACCTCCACTGTGGTCGAGTGCTAGCAGTAGCCAAAACAGTGGGGGTGAATGTGATGTCCACGAACCCGGATGGACCGGTGTCTGAACGAAACGTCGAGGTGTCCTCCCCCGCGGGGGCACTACATGGGATCCTGGCGGTTCCCACCAATGCGAGGGGGATCGTTCTGTTTGCCCACGGCAGTGGAAGCAGCCGCTTCAGCCCGCGCAACAACTTCGTGGCCCGTGTCCTCCAACAGGGCGGCATCGCCACCCTGCTGATGGATCTGCTCACCGAGGAGGAATCCCAGGATCGGTCGAAAGTCTTCGACATCGATCTGCTCACGGAGCGGTTGCTCGCGGCCACCCGCTGGGTGCGGAGGCAACCTGAGATTCAGACGCTCGCCATTGGCTACTTCGGGGCGAGCACGGGTGCTGCTGCCGCACTCAAGGCCGCGGTCAGAGAAGGGAGTGAGATATCTGCCGTCGTTTCTCGCGGCGGAAGGCCCGATCTTGCGGCCGACGTTCTGCCTCAGGTGAAGACGCCAACCCTGCTTATCGTCGGGGGAGATGACGAGACGGTGGTGGAGTTGAACCGCCAGGCCCGTAACCTGCTGCCCGGCCAGGCTGAACTGTCCATCATCCCAGGCGCAACACATCTCTTCGAGGAGCCCGGAGCCCTGGAGGAGGTGGCTCGGCTGGCACGCGAGTGGTTCCTTCTCCATCTGCGACCCCAGCAGCTGCGCCGAGCTGCATGACTGGGACCTGCCCGACGATCAGATTACAAATGTAGAGGTGATTTCCGGTTGACGCTGCCCCGGCCGGTGGCTAAACTGCGACCACGTTTGCCGCTTTGACGCCACTATTGAAGTCTGAGGGGGAGTACAAC
>DAHXJB010000372.1:0-4596 GCA_027372455.1 Chloroflexota bacterium
ATCCCGCCCGGGATGCGACTCCCCATCCCCAGAGCTACGCCGTGGAGGCTCGGGAGAACCAGACGATCCTGGATCTGCTGCTGGATCTGGCGGCCTACCACGACCCCACCGTGGCCTTCCGCCGCGCCTGCCGCAGCGGCATCTGCGGAACCTGCGCGGTCACCATCAACGGGGCGCCGAAGCTGGCCTGCGAGACCCTGGTGTCGGACGTCTTGAACGGGAAGGAGATGACCATCGGCCCCTTGCCCCACTTCCGGGTGCTGAAGGACCTGGTGGTGGACATCGATCGCTTCCTGGACTCCCTGCGGAACGTCGTCCCCTGGCTGGTGCTGAAGCCGGGCTATCAAGGAAGGATGACCCAGCCCGAGGTGCGCTACCTGGAGAAGTCCGGCGAGTGCATCCTGTGCGGCGTCTGCCAGGCGGACGGATCGGTAGACGAGGGTGATCCGCGGGCCGAGCTGAACCCAGCGGCCATGGTGAAGGCCTTCCGGCTGGGCCTCGATCCACGAGACGCCCTGGGGGCGGAGCGGGCCAAGCTGGTGCGGGACCTGGGGTTGCTGGACAGGGCCCTGGACCGTGCCGGCAAGCTGGGCTGCCCCAAGCAGATCGACTTCGCCGGCCAGATCGTCCCCGAGCTCAGGCACCTGTTAGAGTAGAAGGAAGCACAGAGACACGGAGTACACGGAGACGCCGAGGTCTTCTCCGTGTACTCTGTGTCTCTGTGGTCGGATCTCTTCCCGTCTCAGGACAGCGCCGCGTACTGTCCGCCGTCCACCTGGACGGCGGCGCCGGTCACGTAGCTCGCCCTCTCCGAGGCCAGAAACACCACCACGTTGGCCAGCTCCTCCGGCCGCCCCAGCCTGCCCATGGGGATCCTGTCGGCGACGCCCTTCATCTCCTCCTCCGCCGTTATCCCCTTCCGCAAGGCGTTGGCCGCGTTTATCTCGGCCACACGGTCGGTGAGGGTGTAGCCGGGGCAGACGCTGTTGATCAGGATCCCCTCCTTCGCCAGCTCGTTGGACATGGTCTTCGTCAGCCCCAGCACCCCCGGCCTCGCGGTGTTGCTCAGGATCAACCCCGGCAACGGCTGTTTGGCCGACAGGGAGACGATGTTGACGATCCTCCCCCAGTGCTCCCGAAGCATGTAGGGAACCACCTCCTTGCACAGCCGGATGGTGCTCATCAGGTTCAAGTCGATGGCCTGCTGAAACTGCTCGGGTGAAGACTGCAGGAAGGTGGTGCCCGGCGGCCCTCCGGCGTTGTTCACCAGAACGTCGATCCGCCCGAATCTGCGGATCGTCTCCTCCACCAGCCGCTTCACCTCCTCGGGCTTCGTGACGTCCGCCACGATGGCCAGCACCTCGGCGCCCGTCTCGCGGCGGATCTCCTCGGCCGTGGCGTTCAGCGTCTCTTCGCCCCGAGCGCACAGGGCGAGCCTGGCGCCCTCCCGTGCCAGCCCGAAGGCCACGGCCTTTCCCAGCCCCTTGCTGGCCGCCGCGACTATCGCCACCCTATCCTTGAGTCCTAGCTCCATCGAACCCTCCTCTACCCCTGTTCGGTCCTGGTTATGTCATCCTGTGGAGACGCGACATGTCGCGTCTCTACACTGCATGACGGTCGAGAGCCGTCCCGCGCCGGTCCACCGTAGCCAGGCTGCCGAGTGGTTGTCAATCCCCTACCCTTCGCTGCCTGCCTCTCCCTCCTGACTTCCCCCCAAGTCCGAACTGTTGCCCCTTCGCCGACATGTTCTGTTGATGCATCACGTCCCACATCGGATGCTGTATCCATCCCGCGAATAGGGTAGACTATGCATCGTCATGAACAATCAAGTCCCCCCCGCTCAACGCCTCATCGAATCTCGACTCCGCTGGGCCATCGCACTGCTGATCGTGCTGGTGGCCATCGGCGTCATCGGCTACGTGGCCATCGAGGGCTGGAACTTCCTGGACGCCCTCTTCATGACCGTCACTACCCTCAGCACCGTGGGCTACAAGGAGGTGCACGACCTCTCCACGCCGGGCGAGATCTTCACCATACTCCTCATCGTGGTAGGCGTAGGGGGCATGCTGTACACCGCCACGGCGGTCGTGGCCTATGTGGTTGAGGTTCAATTCCCGGGGATCGTTCGGAGGAGACGCATGAACGAGAGGATAGCCGAGCTGAGAAACCATTACATCCTCTGTGGGTTCGGCAGGGTGGGCCACTTCATCGGCCAGGAGTTGGCGCGAGAGCGAGCTCGATTCGTCGTGGTCGAGGCCGACCCGGAGGTTCTGCGGGACTGCGAGGCCGTGGGGCACCCCTGTCTCCTCGGCGACGCAACAGAGGACGAGACCCTGAAGGCCGCCGGCATCGACCGGGCGCGAGGGCTGGTCGCCGCCCTGGACACCGACGAGAAGAACCTCTACGTGGTGCTCTCGGCGCGCGTGCTGCGGCCCGACATCTTCATCGTAGCCAGGGCCACCTCCGAGGACGCCGAGTCCAAGCTGCGGCGGGTGGGAGCCAACCGAGTCCTGACACCCTACGCCACCGCCGGCCGCCGCATGGCAACCCTGCTGATGCGCCCCCTCGTGGCCGACTTTCTCGACACGGTCATGCACAGCGAGCAGATGGAGCTGCTGCTGGAGGAGCTGACCGTGCCCGAGGGCTCTCCACTGGCCAACATGACCATAGGAGAGATGCACGTGAGAACCCGAACGGGGGCCTTCATCCTGGCCATCCAGAGGAAGGACGCCACCATGGTGACCACACCTAGCGGCGAGACCATGCTCCAGGCTGGAGACGAGCTGGTGGTGCTGGGGACCCAAGCACAGCTGCGCCAGCTGGAGCAGCTGGAGGGAAACAGGTAGGGGCGAACCTTGGAGCCTGTCTCATTAGTCAGGCTTCAGGAACAGGTAAGTAGGAAGGGATTCCCTTGGGGTTGGGGAAGGATTAAGCTGGGGCGAAGTAAGCATGAGGAGGTGCCTTATGCCACTCCGCCCCTTTTCCCGTGAGCAGTCCTGGTTGTTGCCCCCGAGTCTGGATGAGATGGTTCCTGACGATCACCCGGCTCGGTTCGTGGCCGCATTTGTGGATTCCCTGGATCTGCATGCCTGGGCTGAGTTGGGGGTCGAGGTGGGGGGGGATCCATTGGGAGCCCCGGCCTACGATCCCAGGTGTCTGTTGAGTGTGTGGGTATACGGGTTCGTCAGTGGGGTGCGCTCTTGCCGCAAGCTGGAGACAGCCTGTCGGGATCAACTGCCCTACCTGTGGCTGACAGGCATGCAGCGGCCGGACCACAACACCCTGTGGCGCTTCTACGAGGGCCATAGGGGGCAGATGAAGGGATTGCTCAAGCGAACGGTCAAGACAGCGGTGCGGCTTGGTCTGGTAGATCTGGCGGTGCAAGCGTTAGATGGGAGCAAGATTGCTGGGAATGCGGCCAAGGAACGAACCCTCGATGAGGCTGGACTGAAGAAGCTGCTGGCAAGGACCGATGAGGCGATTGCCGACCTGGAAGCCCAGAACCGTACCGTGGGTGATCCGGTACCGGCTCGTCTACCGAGGGAACTGAAGCAGGCGAGGGTGCTGCGGGAGCAGGTGGAAGCGGCCATGGAGCAACTTAGAGCTGAGGAGGGGCCAAGGCAGGTCAATCTAACCGATCCCGAGGCGGGGCTGATGAAGGGTCGCCAGGGGATGGTGGCTGGATACAACGCCCAGGCGGTGGTATCGCCTCTGGCAACCGGTGCAGCCAAAGGGACTGGGCTGCTAATTACGGCTGCTGAGGTGGTGGACGGAGCCGATGACCACACTCAAGCGATGCCGATGCTGCGAGAAGCGGAGGAGATGACAGGGCGGAAGGCCACGGTGAGCCTGTTGGACGGTGGTTACCACTCAGGGCCGAACCTGGAGGCGTGCAAAGGAGAAGGGTACGCGGTCCTGATGCCTGAGGCCCAAGACCGAGCGAGACAGAGCCCCTATCACAAGGATCGCTTCCAGTACGATGCCGAGAACGACAGCTACAGTTGCCCACAGGGGCAGAAGCTGAGCTATGTTGGCATCAAACGGCGCAAGGGTCGGCCAGAAGCCAGGATCTATCGTTGTAAGGGGTCGCTATGCAGGGCCTGTCCAGCCTTCGGTCAGTGCACCAAGGGGAGGCATGGTCGAGGTCGAGACATTGAGGTGAGCCTCTATGAGGGGATACTACGGGAGCACCGTGACTTGATGGCTCGACAAGACTCCAAGATCATCTACAGTCGGCGGAAGGAGTTGGTTGAGCCGACCTTTGGGATACTGAAGGAGTTGCATGGGGCTAGACGCTTCCTGCTGAGGGGGCTGGCCAATGTCCGCGCCGAGTGGCTCCTTCTAGCAACTGCCTTCAACCTGAAGACACTGTTCCGCGTATGGCGGCGGACAACGATTGACCGAGGGCTGCTCGTGGGAGCGACCTCGTCCTGATAGGACCGGAACTACCCAGAGAGGGTCGAAAAAGGGGCGAAAAAGGGGCACCGCCGGGACGTTTCCGCCCCGGCGGTGGATAGTGAGCCAACAAGTGGGCTCATCAACTGTCCCGTACCCCTCCAACTGCGAAACAGGAGAGCCGTACTGGGACAGGCTCCA
>DAHXJB010000373.1:0-1845 GCA_027372455.1 Chloroflexota bacterium
GCTCGGGCGGGACCCTCGCCCTCCCCCGTTGGCTGACCGGTATAGCCCTTGCAGGGTCCCCTCGGCAGAGGAGACAACCCCGGTAGAGAGGCACGAAGGAGTGGAAGAGCCGATGCTCTTGCTGATCGTCATCGCAATTGCCGGGGTGCCGGCCTTCTTGTTGCCGGGCCCGGTTGGTATCGTCCTCTCTGCTGGAGTGCTGGCTGGGGCGCTGTTCGCGGATCACCGCATCAAGGAGTCGGTTCAGCGCATCCCTCCCCACGTGGGGGCGGAGGCGCTCCCCGGGCAGAGCGGCACAGTGTTGGAGCCGCTGGACCCGATCGGGCTGGTCCGCTGTGGCGGAGAGGAGTGGCGGGCCGTCGACCTGCTGGGACGGCCCATAGCCCGGGGCGTTACAGTCAGAGTGGTGCGGCTGCGTGGCCTCCAACTGGAGGTCGAGCCGATGGAAGCTACACCCCTATCATCACCTCGGTAGCCTTGACCACCGCCATCACCTGCTTGCCGGCCTGCAGGCCGAGCTTCTCCGCGGAGGAACGGGTGATAACTGCCACCACCTCCTGACCGGCTATATCCACCACCACCTCCGCCACGATGTCCCCCAACCGTACCGACCTGACGGTTCCCCTCAACTGGTTGCGCGCGCTAAGTTCCATCGCAGGTTCCTCCCTAGAATGGCATCTTAGTTGCTGCCCCCGCAAGGAACGTTCCGTGAATGGGGAAGGCGCGAACTTGTGGAAGCGCGCTCGAATCGCCCGATCGAACGTTTGTGTGCCGCTGTTCAGGCTTTCTCCGAGAAGGCTTTGATGCCCTCCAGGTAGGATTTGCCCCCTCTCGCGATCAGGTTGTTCACGATGGTCCAGGTGTAGCGGACTCCCAGATCATAGTACTTCCTGGCCGTGGCAGGATCGTAGGAAGGGATGCCCGCCACCTTTCCGGCTTTGCGCACCTTGCCCACCACCCGCGCGATCGCCTCCTGCACGGATGGGTGATCGACCTGCCCGGGGTGTCCCAGTGCGGCGGCGAGGTCGTTGATGCCGATGCCTACCACGTCCACGCCTTCCACCGCACAGATCTCGTCAAGGTTATCGATGCCCTGCTGTCCCTCGATCCCAAGGGAGACGATCGTGTTGTCGTTGACGTGCCGGATGATCTCCTTAGCGGAAGGACCCAGCCTGTACATGGATATGCGTTCGGCCGTCATCCCCCGGCTGCCGAGCGGCGCGTACTTGACGGCCTGCACCACCTGCCTGGCGTCCTCGGCAGAGGAGATTCCGGCCACCCACACTCCCATGGCTCCATTGTCCAGGTATGGCAACATGAGTTCCGGGTCGTTCTTGATCGGCCGGAAGATGGGGGTGGCTCCGGCGTTTTCGGCTGCCCGAACGATGTCGACGAAGGTTTCAGGGTTGAAGAGCCCGTGCTCCAGGTCGATTATGATGAAATCGAAACCCAACAATCCGCAGACCTCGGCGACCATCGGCGATGGGATGCTGATGTGGGTCCCGACCACCATTTCCCCTGCCAGCAGCTTCTGCTTGGCTCTGCTGACGCGCATGACATCTCCTCCCAAAAAGTTTGCTTGTTCAGTATAAGAATTGACAGCATCTAACATCAAGGCTAGAATGACGCCTGTCTCCGCGATCACTCCGTCGTCTTCGATCTCCCCGGCACCACAAGCAATCCAGCCGTGAGGTCCCCGTACTGCGACGGACGCGAGTCACAATCTACCCGGAGGGGAAAGAGATGAAGTCGCACCTTGTCTACGGCGTCGCGATCGTTGCAGCTCTCGGCATCCTAGGCATGGGATGCAGCCAGGCGACCCCCACGGCTCCCACCCAGGCTCCC
>DAHXJB010000381.1:0-4957 GCA_027372455.1 Chloroflexota bacterium
GGAGGGCCGCTGGTTGGAGACGACGGTCCCGAGACGGGGTTCCGGAGGGCTGAGTTCGCGGTCCTGAGGACCGAGAGGCACGAGGACGAACTGCAGACCACCCCGATGGACATGGCTATCTACGACAATGGCGTCACCAGCAAATTGGCTCGTGTCACGTTGGTGGAGACACTGCGGGAGACACGGGTGCTAACGGGGTTTGCGAGGGTATTCCCCGAGAACAACCAGAGCTCCGACGAGCGGAAGGCCATGTTATGGAAGAAGCAGCCGCTCCGTCCAGAACGATGGTTGCCAGCATACATAGTACTGGGGGAAGGGATATACATCGAGATTGATGAGGCGCGCCTCCAAGAATGGGAGGGGCGCAAGGATGTGGGCGACCGAGTCAATACCCTGAACGCCAACTACGCGAGGGCGCAGGAAAGGCGTCATCTCAGGCAGAGAACGGTCACTCCTCGGCTCGTGCTGATCCACACGCTCGCGCACTTGCTCATGAATCAACTTACCTTCGAGTGTGGGTACAGCACGGCGTCGCTGCGCGAGCGACTTTACGTCTCGACGAACCCAATGGGCCGGATGGCGGGACTGCTGCTCTACACGGCAGCGGGTGACGCTGAGGGCACAATGGGTGGATTGGTCAGGATGGGGAAGCCAGGGAACTTGGAACCCATAATCTTGCGTGCCCTTCAGAAAGCCAAGTGGTGCTCCACCGACCCAGTCTGCATGGAGTTGGGAGCAACTGGAGGACAAGGCCCTGACTCCTGTAACCTCGCCGCCTGCCACAATTGCGGGCTCGTGCCCGAGACATCATGTGAGGAGTTCAACCGATTCCTGGACCGCGCCCTTGTAGTGGGAACCTTCGAGTCGCCGAGCTTGGGGTTCCTTGCTGAATCGACAATTGAGCGATGCTCACGCGAGCAGCCCTAGGCTGCTCCTGGAGCGTCACACCCACCCGAAAAAGCTGGCGCGTGGTAGTTCATGCCCATGATCTGCCGTATGATCCTGGTCGATAGCAACGCCCCTCGCGACCGCGTTAGGTGACCGCAGCCGCTAACTACCATACAGATGCCAGAGCCTAGTATAATGGAGGTATCAATGAGCTTTATGGCGTACTCTCGTGCCCGATCGAAAGCAATCCTTCCGCAGAGCGCCGCCGCTCACGCCGCCATCCCCCGAGCGAGCGCGACAGATCATTAGCGCCCTAGTGCGATGGGGACCCGTACGTGACTTTCCCTGGCGCCGCGCAGACGCCACGCCGTTCCAGATACTCATTACCGAGATCCTGTTGACTCGCACGCGGTCCAACGTCGTCGCGGATGTGATTCGGGAGGTGTGGCGGAGGTTTCCAGCCCCAGCGGCCTTAGCCAACTCCTCCCCCAACGAAATCGCTGGAATCATCGCACCGCTCGGTCTCAGAAAGCGCGCGGAGTCGCTGATAGCTTGTGCGCGGGCAATCGAACAGTTGGGCGATGTCCCCCAAGATCGCAGGTCCCTGTTGCAGTTGCCTGGGGTAGGTACCTATGTGGCCGACGCTACCCTCGTTTTTGCCTTCGGCAAGCCCGTGATCCCAATCGATGCGGTGATTGGGCGTGTACTCCGAAGAGTCCTAGGCTATCCTGGTTTAGGGCCCGCGTACGCCGACCGTGCACTTTGGCAGGTGGCACAGAGATTCCCACGCCCACGGGACACTCGCCGCGTGGTTGCCGCTTTGCTCGATCTCGGCGCCCTTATCTGCCTACCCCAGCGACCAATGCACGAAGTCTGCCCCCTAGCGGATCTGTGTATCTACCATATTGCACACAGAGATGACGACGGCGGCTGGCATTAGGGGCCGTGAACCCCTACTTGGATCGAAGACCTACCACGCACACAATCTGGTGAGACTAGCTTGAATTCGATCGACCTCTTCTCAGGAATTGGTGGCCTAGCACTCGGCGCAGCCAAGGCAGGATTTCACCACGTTGCCATGATTGATGCCGATCCTGGAGCCTGCGCCACAATTAGGATGAATGCGAGATTGGATGGTCCGATCACTGACAAAGGTGTCGTCTTGGAAGCAGATGTCAGCAATTTCGACTTCGGGCCGTACGCCGATGGTTTGGATCTCTTGACAGCAGGCCCACCCTGTCAGCCGTTTTCTCGAGGCGGTAAGAAGCTTGGGGAAAACGACGGTCGAAACATGTTTCCGGCTTTGTTTCGCGCTGTGCGCGAACTACGGCCACGGGCCATACTCGTCGAGAATGTGTGGGGGCTGATGTCCGGGAAGTTTCTCGAGTACTTCGGTTACCTGCTGTTGCAGGTCCGCTTCCCGTTCGAAGATGTCCGCGCAGGCGAAGATTGGGATGCTCACAAGAGTAGACTGGCCGAACTCGCGCGGCAGATCGAGGCTGGCGCCGTGGGGGAGCGGTTTGACCCTGCGCAAACTTACGCAGTATGGGGAAAAGCTCTTAACGCGGCCGATCACGGTCTTCCTCAGATCCGTCGGAGGGCTTTCATTGTCGCGTTCCGGCGGGATCTGAACGTATCGTGGTCTTGGCCGGCCTCTACGAACTCAGAGGCCGCGCTGCTTCGCGCACTCTGTCCTGACGGTAGCTACTGGCTCCAGTATCCTCACAAGCCATTCCCTCCCCTCCTAGCCGTACAATTCAAAAGATCGTTGCCCTGGCTGAACAGCCAGCGCACCTGGATCTCGAAGGTCAACTGGACCGATGGCAGACACTTCGAGACGCGTTATGCGGTCTGCCAGAACCAGTAGAAGGTCAGCCAGACCCGCTAATCCCCAACCACATCGGGATTCGGGGGGCACGAGTCTATCCAGGGCACACCGGCAGCATGCTCGACTGGCCCGCGAAGACGGTGAAGGCCGGAGTTCACGGCGCTTCTGGCGGGGAGCAGGTGCTGGTAAGGGAAGACGGCTCGGTACGATGGCTCTCTGTTCGAGAGTGCGCGCGTCTGCAAGGCTTTCCTGACTGGTGGGTGTTCGACGGCAGCCGTAGCGCTTGCATGCGCTACATCGGCAATGCCGTCCCTGTTCCTCTCGCGGAGAGGCTCGCGTCTCAGATTGCTGCTTGCTTGAAGACACCGCAATATGATCGAAGATCGGGCAAGCTTCTCAGCCTTACGGCTGTATCCTCTTGATGCTCGCGATTCGATCGAAGTGGCTGTCGTAGCTGTAAAGCTCCGGCGGCTCCCGGTTCTCGACCAGAGCAGCATGGTAGGCGTCGACGTAGTCGATGGGCAGGGTGGCGTAGAGATCGAAGACGCGACGGTAGAGACGCTTGTGGGGGATCTTGAGACCGGGAAGCTCGATCAGCGGAAGAAGAAGATCCCGTACGGCCTCCCGGCCGAGGTTGTAGCCCCGCTTGCTGGAGAGAACGAAAACGGCCTCGGCGATCACCAACTCCGAGGTCCAGACCACGGTATGGCCCCTCTCGATCGCCTGGACGAGTGTGAGGCAGGCCGGGGAGCGCTCGGGGTCGTCGGCAGCCAGGTGGCGAAGCAGTATGTTGGTGTCCAGAAACCTCGCCGTCATGGCTTCTCAGTCGGAAACGTCTTCTCGTCCGCCGCCTCGGCCTGGCCCTCCTCAAACCGCCGCCGCAGCTCCTCGAAATCCTCGGGCCGCTTCCGCGGGACAACAGCACCGTAAGTCAACTCGGCCACCGATCGAACCGCACGGAGACGAGCCTGCCCCTTCTCCCGATCGACCAGGGACAGGGCCACCTTGTCACCCTCCTTCAGACCCAGGGCTCGCCGGATCTCGGCCGGCACTGTGATCTGCCCTTTCCTGGTAACTGTGCTCAATGTCTCTCTCACGGATCGCACCTCCAGCGCATTGTTACCTTAAGTATTGTACTACTGATATCAGATAGGTACTACCACCAATCAAGGATCGTACCGAGGGGTCGCTCGAAAACTGCCGGAGACTGTGGCACAATACCGAACAATCAAGGTCGAAAGGAGCCACTTCTTCATGCCAACTGTCTCCCTGGAAACGGTTAAGGCGAGCATCACCCAGCAGATCCAAGCCCTCCACCCCCGGCTGATCGAGATATCCCACATCATCCACGACAACCCAGAGATCCAGTTCCAGGAGCACAAGGCCGTCGCACTGCTGACCGAAGAGCTGGCCAAAGAGGGCTTTGCCGTCCAGCGCCCCGTCGCCGGCCTGGACACCGCCTTCGTCGCCACCTTCGGCCACGGCAGGCCGGCCGTCGCCTTCCTCGCCGAGTACGACGCCCTCCCGGGCCTCGGCCACGCCTGTGGCCACAACCTCATGGCCGTCTGGGCCATCGGCGCCGGCATCGCTCTCAAGCGCGCCCTCCCCAACATCGATGGCACCATCCAGGTGATCGGCACCCCCGCCGAGGAGGGCGGCGGCGGCAAGGTGATCATGGGAGAAAAGGGCATCTTCCGAGGGTTGGATGCCGCTGTTATCCTCCACGCCAAGGATTCCACCTACCTGGAGCAGAGTTTCCTGGCGATGAAGTCCTACCAGGTCGAGTTCTTCGGGAGATCCGCCCACGCCGCCGCCTCGCCGGAAGAGGGCATCAGCGCCCTGGACGCCGTGATGCAGCTTTTCTTCAGCGTCAACGCCTGGCGGCAGATGATGAGGTCCGACGCCAGGATTCACGGTACCATCACCCACGGTGGCGACGCCCCCAACATCATCCCGGAATACGCGGCAGCCAAGTTCATAGTGAGGGCCGCGGACCAGGCGTACCTCGAGCAGCTGGACGCGCGCTTCCAGAACATCGTGGAGGCAGCGGCTCTGGCCACCGGAACCCGGTCCAAGCTAACCTAGATCAGCAGCTACATGGCAATGGCTTCCAACCCCGCTCTTGTGGAGCTGCTTCGGCTGAACGCGGAAGCCCTGGACATCCAGTACGATACCCCACCTTCCAGCGGTGGCACCGGATCCAGCGACATCGGCAACGTCAGCCAACTGGTGCCGGCGGTT
>DAHXJB010000403.1:0-1510 GCA_027372455.1 Chloroflexota bacterium
TGAGGGATGCTTCCCCGTACTTCATTCACTGCCGGGTCGTCTAGCGGTAGGACTCGGGACTTTGGATCCCGTTACAGAGGTTCGAATCCTCTCCCGGCAGCCGCCATCATAACCTTTCAAGACCGCTCGATCAGGCACGAAACCAAGCCTGGAGGGCGGTTTCTTCGCGCTTCCAGACCCATATCGAGGAATTGTTCGTCAGCCCATTGTGGTGTGAATCGTGGTGGAGGGGCGGGGTTGTGGTGGGGAGAATGGCCGTGCCGGCTCGATCGAGCCGGCACGGTCGATTCCTGTGAGGACGTTGGATGGGAGATAGCGAAGACTCAGGCGGCCTCTCCGACTTCCACAGTCACCACTGCAGTTTGAGGAGCGACGTCTTCTTCTGGCACCGGCTCTCCGTCCGCGATCATCCCTTCGATGTGCAGTTCGATGGCTTCTTTTGCCATGGCCATCGCCTCCTCTAGGGTTTCCCCCTCGGTTACGACGCCCGGAAGGGCCGGCACCAGGACTGTGTAGCCCCCCTCCTCCAGATCAGGGTACAGAACGACCGTATAGTGCCTGGTCTTCATAGCAGCCTCCTCAGATCGTCTACCGTCAGGCCTGCCTGCTCCGGTACGGACAGCAGGGTCTTGGCTTTAATGATGCCGCCGGTGCGGGATGCCACGGTAACCCGTCCGGCCTTGGTTGAGTGGAGCAGTTGGACATGGCTGCCCTTCTGGCGCACCTCGTACCAGCCGTCCCGCTTGAGGGCTCGCAGCAGATCCGCCGCCGTGATCCTCGGTAGCTTAGTCACCGACGGCCACCCGGTCCTTCGGTGCCGGTGGCTGGGGGTTCTGCTCCAGCGCCCACTCCAGCAGCCACATGGTGGCCGCTGTACGGGTAGGAATCCAGTGCTCGAAACGGAAGCTGTCGATCCGCTTGAGGAAAGCTGGATCGAGTTTTTGGCTCACTGGGATCCTATCAGTCGTCACGCGGCTTCACCTCGCCAGCACTATACCAGCCACAAGAGCACCCAGACAAGTACGATATCACTGGATTACGGTAATACCGATCTAGCCAGAAGAGGCCGGCGACCAAGACATTACCTCGACCGCCGGCAGAGCGACACGAACCGAAGGTTCGAATCGATTCCCATTTCGCCCATAGCCCGGAACCTCTATGCGGTGCTAACTCAAGGGGCCTTGAAGCGTGGAGCGGCGAGGATGAAGTTGCGCAGCTAGCCGGCCTGGGCCAGCGGTGCTCCCGACGGCTGCCGATATCGGGATCGCTGGGGCATCTCGGTTTCTGCCAGGGGTACAGGCGGTTCCCCCCTCTCCAGGGCCGACAGGAGATCCAGAACCGTCTCGTCCCCAGGCCTCAGCTGAGCCGCCCGGCCGTATGAGTCTCGCGCGCTCGGAAGCTGACCTCGTCGGTGCTCGGCAATCCCCAATAGCAGATGCGCCAGGAAGAGGTTGCGGTCCAGGCGTGTGGCCTGCCGCAGCGACTCGGCAGCCTCCTGATCCCGTTCCAG
>DAHXJB010000417.1:0-9983 GCA_027372455.1 Chloroflexota bacterium
TCCCCTGAGACCCAGCCCACTACGACACTACATTGGAAAAAGCGGAACCCCCGTGCTGCCCAGGGCCTTTCTGCTGTAGCTATGCTGCATGAGGGTCCCCTCGCGAGCGACCGAGTACTGGATCACGGTGCGGGTGTCCCCCGCCGCGTAGAGGGCCGTCAGCACGCGTCTGTGGGGCTGATCCAGGGCGAGGAGATCCTTGGCAATCTCGCCAGCCGGAGCCTTCTTTCTCATCCATATGCCGAGCAGGAGGCCGGTGACGCTGTCCGATTCCCACCCTCGCTCTAGCAGGAAACGAAGTGTCGCGGCGCTGGCGGGGTGCCGGGAGAAGTCGACGCTCTCCAACACCTCCTCCGCCCCGGCCCAGCTCTGGTCGGCCATCGACTCGGCCTCGTTGAAGTCCAGGAGCTGTATGCCCAGGGACACGGTCACGGTTTCGCCTTCGGGCAACAACTGCTTCTTCGGCACGATCCACCCTCCGACGTACATGGCATGTTGGTTGTGTTTCCCATCGCGAGCCACTACAACATATGCCGTGCCAGGAGAATGGTGTGGTGGGATGACTTGCGCTGTGAACCGTGCCGGGTGTTCGAAGACGATTGAAGCTGGCAGGCTGTCGTGTCCCTACAGTTCGAAGTCGTCTCCGTCGAAAGAATCGGGGATATCAGGACTGCTGATGGCCAGGGTGATCTTCAGCCATGGGGAGGTTTCGATGGACCAGCCAAACTGGTCCACCGAGTTCTGTCTGCCCCACTCGTCGAAGTGGCTGAGCAGGCTGCTTAGCCGATCGAGGTGGTTGACTACGATAGCTTCCCTGGTGGCGGGCAGCACCGGTGATCCGTACTCCTTTTGCCCGTGATGGGAGGCGACGATGTGCAGCAGATGCTCACGGATCTGGATGGGAAAGCCGGGGCACGCATCCATGGCCAGCGACAGCCTGGAGATGCCGGCCGTAATGTGATCCAGATATCGCCCCGTCCTGGCGATTTGAGGAGACGAGGCTGTGGAGAATGTGTCCAGCTTCCCGACGTCGTGGAAAAGGATACCCGCCAGGATCAGGTCGCTATTGGCCCTGGGGAAGGTGACCAGACAGCTCTCGCCCGCGGACACCATGTCACGAACGTGGTCCGCCAGTCCGCCGACATAGGCGTGGTGGTAATGTACGGCCGCGGGTGCTCGCAGATACTGGGTGCGCCATAGGCCGTCTCTTCCCAGGGTGTCTTTCAGCAGACGGCTGATCGGCACGTTCTCGATCCTATCGATGGTTTCGGAGAGCCACTCTCCCAGTTCTTCCTCGCTGCTTGCGCTTCGGCGAACCAGCCCTGGAACCTCCAGTGGATCGGTGCCGGTGGCCGCTCGGGCCATCTCGATTCGGATCTGCGGCGTCTCCCGTCCACCGTAGCGGTTCACTGAGGCCGTACCATCGACGGTCCAAACCGGGGTCGCCAGCAGCCCCTCCAGGGCCTCGTGTCCCAACTTGCCCGCGTCCCACCATACGGCCTCGATCCACCCCGTCTGATCGCCCAGTTCGCACTTGACGTAAAGGCCGGAATTCTGGCCGACATCCTGGCGAGCCCGGCGGACCAGGAAGAGGGTGCCCGACAACTTCACCTGCTGGCCGGCCAGCAGATCGCGACGGATCGTTTCGACCCACAGACCGCGGCCGTTGGAGGTGACGTGATCGGCAGAAGATGTCATCGAGCCTACCATTCATCAGAGTGGATCTTGTTGATCGTAACCCGGAGTATGGCAGGTATCTGCGATTCCAGTCAACCCGCACTGCCGCTGTGCAGGGCCTTTCTTGGAGCCAATTACCCACGGCGACCACGAGCTTCGATGGGGCATGTCCCTTGCGCTCGTCAGGTGAAGACAGTTCCCGATGGATAGCGATGTCGAGACGAAGAAACGATCCAAATTGGAGGACCCGGCTGCGCCGGATGGCCGGCTTCATCAGAGAGAGTTGGCTCAACTGGCTCCTCCTGTTCATACCGGTCAGCTGGGCTGTGGCCCTTGCTGGGCTGCCGGAGGTGATTCTCTTCGTGGCCTCCGCGCTAGCGGTGATCCCGCTGGCCAACTTGATCGGACGTGCCACAGAGCAGGTGGCGGAGTATGTCGGAGCCGGCCCGGGTGGACTGCTGAACGCCACCCTGGGGAATGCCCCGGAGTTGATCATCGGGATTCTTGCCCTGCGAGCCGGGCTCTTCGTCGTCGTGAAGGCATCCATCAGTGGCAGCATTATCGGAAACGTCCTGCTGGTGTTGGGCCTGAGCATGGTGGCCGGAGGGTGGGGAAGGGAGCGGCAAACCTTCAACCGCACCAGAGCGGGGGCAAACGCCGCCATGCTGTTCCTGGCGGTGGTCGCCCTGGTGATGCCGGCGGTGTTCGATCTCACCGTCTTCGGCACCATTGTGTACACCAAGCCTCCCGTTGAACAGCTCAGCATACTGGTCTCAGCCGTACTACTGGCAACCTACGTTGCCAACCTCATTTTTTCCCTGAGGACTCATCGGCATTTCTTCACCACTCAGCCTCATGCGGCGCCGGAGCCCCGTCTGAGCGTGTCCGGCGCTCTCTTGCTTCTGTTGGTCGCAACGGTGCTGGTTGGGGTGGAAGGGGAGTTGCTGGTGGGAGCCATCCAGGCAACGACGGCTGCTCTCGGTCTCACGCAGTTCTTCGTCGGGGTGATAGTGGTAGCCATAGTCGGGAACGCGGCCGAGTATTTTTCAGCCATGTTGGTGGCCAAGAGGAACAACATGGAGCTGGCGATGACTATTGCGACGGGAGCAGCCGCCCAGATTGCCCTTTTCGTGGCCCCTGTCCTGGTCTTCGCCTCCCTGATTATGGGCTCTCCGATGAGCCTCGTCTTCAACGTCTTCGAGATCGCGGGGGTTACTCTTTCCGTCCTGGCTCTCGGCATTGTGTCCTTGGACGGGGAATCCACCTGGTTCGAGGGGGTGCAGCTGGCGGCGGTCTACGCGGTGCTGGCCATCGTCTTCTACTTCGTTCCCGAGGGATAGTCGAGCAAGTCGTGTCCTCAGCCATTCTTCACCTGCCTGATGTGAAGTTGAAGTAGTAATCAGGGTCTTCGATGGAAGGGCGTCCTATCCGGGCATCCACCCAGCGGAAGATGTACCCGCCTGCGAGGGTGGAAATGCTGGACGCAATACGAAGCTTTCTCTTCTGCTTGGCGGGGGCTACCCTCTCAACTTGCTGGAGCACAGTTGGGACGACGAGCCCCAGCCCCACCGCGCCCGGCCAGAAGAGTAATGCGTGGCGAGTGGCGAACAGGGGACGACCCAGAGAGCCCACGGTGGCGATAGTCCCGGCCGTTGCCGCTATCTCCCCCCTGACGGCCGACTCCTCCACTTGCCTCAGCCACTTCTCGCTATGGTGATTGGATCTGCCGGTCAACGAGAGCGCCAGGGAGATAGCCGCGAGCCCGGTAGATAGGGCTGAAGCGAGAAACAGCGGGCCCTGGAGCAGCCGGTTTTTCGCCCAGATCGGCGCGTTGGTAAAGCTGATCAGCACCCCGGTGTAGCTTCCCACGAAGAAAGCAAGGAGGCTCCCGAGCACCCCAGACACCTTCAGAGGCATCCAGCCGAGCAGGCGAGCCACCATGGAGTTCCCGCTCAGGATGCCGTCCTCGACCCATTGTCGGAGGATCCCCAGACCGGCGAAGCCGCCAAAACCCACCAATCCCCACGTTCCAAGGTTCATGGGTGAGCGAGGCTTGAGTACCCTGAGCATGTTCGCGAAGCGACGGGGCCGGCCCAGATCCAGGATCAGGAGGATTAGGCTGACGACGACGGCTATCATCGATATGTAGCGCCCCGCGCGGGACACCACCCGGTCCTCCTCCGTGCCGAATAGATCTGCCATGGTGGCGATCAGGTAGGACCCGGCCGCTATCCCCCCGGTGAAGAAATAGGTGGGTATCTCCCAACTCCAGTTGGGGTTCTTCAAGGTCGGGTATCTATAGTAGCTGGTTGGGCCAGGCTGCCTGGCCACCCGCCAGGCCTGGGCGTCCTGTTGCGCGGCCTCCCGCGGGCTCACGGCAGTTGCCGGTGTCTCGGTAACATGGACTATTTCGCCGATCATTCTCGTTCTCCCCAATCCTACCTTCGGCCGGCACGCGCCGAACGGACTGCCAGGATCGTAGCGGCCCCATAGGCCAGGGCCGTGGCCGCGGCAGCGAGCAAGCCCTGTGCGGCCCTCCGTGAGGGCAGTTCCGGGGCAGGTGGCAGGTTATAGGCCTCCGGTCGTTCGGTGAGCAGGAAGAAGCAGTTGAGGCTGCCGATGCCCCCTGTGGCGCCCGGGCCGCCCGGCACACCGTACAGATAGGCTTCCCGAATGCCGCGGGCATGCAACTCCTCCACCCTTTTTCTGGCGATCTTGCGGAGCTCCATCACCGGACCGAAGAGGATGGAGTCGGTGGGACAGGCTTTGGCGCAGGCAGGCTCGATGCCTGCCTTGAGCCGATCGTAGCAAAAGGTGCACTTGTGGGCGGTGTTGTCCTGCTCTTCGTCGACCGTGATTACCCCAAACGGGCACGCGCCGACGCAGTACTTGCAGCCGTTGCAGACGTCCTGCTGGATCAACACCGACCCGAACTCCGTCCTCACGATGGCGCCGGTCGGGCACGCCTCCAAGCAGCCGGCCTGCTCACAATGCTTGCAGACGTCGCTCATGAAGAGCCATCGGTTCGGCCGGCCATCACGATGAAAGTCCTCCATGAAGGTCACGTGCCGCCAGGTGGTGGCCCGCAGTTCCGCGGTGTTGTCGTAGCTGGTTGCTTTGAAGCCGAGGTCGTCCATGGGTATCTGGTTCCACTCCTTGCAGCCGACCTCGCAGGCCTTGCAGCCTATGCACACCGTGGTGTCGGTGAAGAAACCGTAGGCTGTGCCGGGCTCGATTCGGAAACCGGCCGTCGTCACCGACTCGTTAAGGGTTGCTGGCGGTTCGGTGTTGTAGCCTGGCCCGAACCGGTCCCAGCTGGCTATGCGGCCGGAATAGTTGGGTTTGATCTGTTCCTCACCCGCCGAGCGCAGAACGTGCTGGCTCATCGCGGTCCTCCCTTCCGACCGGCTCGGACGTTGCAGACGAACACCTTCCCCTCGTGGATCTTGCTGTTGGGATCCTCCGCGATGTGGGATAGGGTGTTGACGACGTCACCGGTGGCGATCCCCTTGTAACCGAAATGCCAGGGCATGCCCACGGTGTGAACGACCTTCCCGTTTAGCCGAAGTGGAACCATCCGTGGGGTCACCAACGCCCTGGCCTCGATCTCACCACGGGGTGACGACACGGTGACCCATCCGCCGTTCTCGATCCCCTTTTCGGCGGCTAACTCGGGGCTGATCTCGGCGAAGCCGGCCGGCTGCAGCTCGGATAGCCATGGGAGCCAGCGAGTCATGACGCCTCCGGTATGGTGTTCGGTGAGCCGGTAGGTGCAGATGACGTAGGGGTAGTTGGGATCGCCCACCTGGGCGTAGGGGTTGTCGGATCTGATGAACAGCCCTGCCGCTGGGCTGATCTGCTGTCGCGGGTAGAGCCGGTTCGCGACGGGCGACTCCACCGGCTCGTAGTGGGTTGGCAAGGGACCGTCCTTCATCCCTGCCGGGGCAAACAGCCAGGCGCGGCCGTCGGGCGCTATGGTATAGGGCTCGCTGCCCGAGTGGGCGGCCATTCCCACGGCGTCTGGTGGTGGGATGTAGGATGGCGGCTTGTCCTCCTGGAAGTCGGGGATGTCGTAGCCCACCCACTTCTTCGCCACCTCGTCCCACCAGATGTACTTCTTTCGCTCGGACCAGGGTTTCCCCTCTGGGTCGGCCGAGCAGCGGTTGTACATGATGTGGCGGTTGCCGGGCCATGTGAATCCCCATCCAAGGTGGCTTCCAGGGTTCCAGTCGGGGTCCGGGGTCCGGTTCTTGGTGAGATTCTTCCCTTCTTGCGGGTAGATGCCGGAGTAGAGCCAGCAGCCGGAGGCGGTGGTGCCGTCGTCCTTCAGGTATGTATAGTCCTTTACCTGCTTGCGATCCTCCCAGTTGGTGGCCCACACGTATCCGTTGATCTCCTTGTCCACATAGTCGGAGCTTGGCTCCTGGATGGGACCCTCGGTCGGGTAGTCCCAGGTGAGCTCCTTGAGTGCCTGGTCCTTGGGATCGGTGCTGTTTCTGTACAGCTCCTTGAGGCGGCGCCCCAGGTGGAACATGAACCAGAGGTCGGATCTGGCGTCTCCCGGCGGGTCAACAGCCTTGTCGTGGCGCTGGATCAGCCTCTGGGTGTTGGTGAAGGTGCCCTCCTTCTCACCCGGGAAGGCGCTGGGTATGAAGAAGATCTCCGTCTTGATCTGCCTTGGATCGATCTCTCCCCTCGTGGCCTCCGGGGAGGCGTACCAGAAGGAGGCCGTCTCGGTCTCGAAGGCGTCGCGGACCACCATCCAGTCCAACTGGGCCAACCCCTTGCGGACCAGGCCGGCGTTGTGGCCGCCGACGGCGGGGTTCTGGCCCATCAGGAAGAAGCCTTTAATGCCGCCATCCGCGATGCCCAGCAGCATCGGCTGCTGGGAGTAGTCGGCGTCGATGAGTGGCAAGTTTCGGTAGCCGAACTCGTTCTCGGGCTGGGCGGCGTCTCCGTACCAGGCCTTGAGGGTGCTGATCAGGAACTTGGGTTCGTCGTGCCAGAAGCCGAACCTGGGGGTCTCCGTCTCCAGGTATCGTTTCAGGGTGTCGTGGTGGTCCCTTGTGTTGGGTTGCGCCAGGTAGCCGGGCAGCATGTTGTACAGGGTGGGGATATCGGTGGACCCCTGGATCGAGGCGTGACCTCGCAGCGCCTGGATCCCACCACCCGGCCGGCCGACGTTGCCAAGCAGCAGCTGCAGTACGCTGGCCGCGCGAATCATCTGGCAGCCGATAGTGTGCTGAGTCCAGCCTACCGCGTAGCAGATGGCGCTGGTTCTCTCCCGATTTGAGTTCTCGGCAAAGGTCCGCGCCACCTGCACCACCTGCTCAGGCGAGCAGCCGCAGATGGAGGCCACCATCTCGGGCGTATAGCGGGAGTAGTGGTGCTTCAGGATCTGAAAGACGCAGCGTGGATCCTGGAGCGTGAAATCCCTTTCCTCTCGCAAGATGCTGATGCGCCTCGTGTTGGCGCTCTGGGGCTCGGTGTTCTGGATGTGGTGCTCGGACAGCATCGACTCCACGTACTCGCCCTTGTACTGCCAGGACATGCGCTCGTACTTTCGCTCCTCGCGGTTGAGGCCGGAGAAGATGCCCTCCAGATCCTCAGTGTCCTGGAAGTCGTCGCGGATCAACTGAGGGGCGTTGGTGTAGTTGACCACGTAGTCCTTGAACCAGAGGTCGTTCTGCAGGATGTAGTTGATCAACCCGCCCAGAAAGGCTATGTCGGTGCCCGCGCGGATCTGCACGTGGACGTCGGACAGTGCGGAAGTGCGGGTGTAGCGCGGATCGATGTGGACAACCTTGGCCCCCTTACGCTTCGCCTCCATGACGAACCGAAAGGCGACTGGGTGGCACTCGGCCATGTCGGAACCCATGATGAGAAGCGCGTCGGCGTTGGCCAGATCCCATTGACAGGTGGTGGCAGCCCCTCTGCCAAAGCTGGCGCCCAGACCGGGCACCGAGGAACTGTGTCAAACACGAGCCTGGTTCTCGATCCACACCATCCCCAGGCCGCCGCCGAATAGCTTCTTGATCAGGTAGTTCTCCTCGTTGTCCAGCGTCGCGCCGCCGAGAGAGGCTATGGCCGTGACGTGCCTGACCTCCTCGCCCTCCTCATTCTTCTCTTGCCAGTATTTGTCTCGGGTCTCTTTGGTGAGCCGGGCGATCCGGTCCATCGCCCAATCCAAAGGGCGATCATCCCAGTGGTCGCTGTAGGGGGCGCGATACTTGACTGTGGTCCAGCGGTCTGGATTGTTCAGCAGTTCATAGGTAGCAGCCCCTTTGGGGCAGAGGGTGCCCTGGTTGATAGGCGAGTCCGGATTACCTTCGATGTCGATGATTTTGCCGTTCTTGACGTAGATCAGCTGGCTGCAGCCTACCGCACAGTATGGGCAGACGCTGACAACCTTCTTGTCCGCGTCCAGGATCCGCGCCTGCCATCGTTTGCTGTGCTCGCTGACGGCCTGCGGTCCCATGCCCAGGTCGGCGACCTCTCGCAGGACCGGCCAGTTGGCTATGCGGTTGAGGATGCTTGGCTCCGCCCCTCCGATAGCTCTCATAGCTTGCTCCTTACGACGCAAGTCTCGTGGCGACCAAATGGAGCCGCGCCGATCGCGGCGTCGCCATCCACGGAGGCTAGCACCGCAGCCTCAACAGGGACCTCAACGGCTCATCCCACATGCTCGGTGTGCTCCCCCAGCACCGCTGCGGCCTGGCGATCATCTACATCGAAGTCAATTTGGTGCTCCGTCAGAAAGGTCACCTGATCCATGGTGAGGATTCCAACCTTGCCCAGGAAAGTCACCTGCAAGGGATAGCTCTCCTCATCCTCGAGCAGCAGCTTTCGCTGCACAGGGCTCATCTCCGAGTACTTCATGGCGTCTCCGGCGCGGAATTCCTCGACTGCAGGAAAGGTGGGGGCGGAGGTTTGGACACCCTGTACTGGTCTCGGTTGATCGGGTTCTGGGCTGCCTGCTCGCCCAGGAGCCAGGCCAGGGTGATGACCTGCCACCGCTGCGTCTCGCTCATCCGCGAATAGGCGGGCATGACCGTCTTGACCACACCTTCGCTGACCCACCAGTAGACGTAGTCCTGGTGTTCGCGGAGGGCGGTGAGCAGGGGCGGCGCGCCGAAGCTGGGCGGCATCGGCTCCATGCGAGGCCACAGCGCCCCATCGCCTTGACCGCCGAATCCGTGGCAGTTGGCACAGCTGGGCTGATAGGAGTTGTAGAGCAGGCTGCCCGCCGCGATGGCGGCCTGATCCGTCAGCGAGAACGGGTTGCGTAACCCCCGGTACTTGGCTGGGATCTGGCCGTCGATGTAGCCCGGAGGCTCTCCTTCGCCCACCAGCGGGTGGGGCTGCACCGGGACATACTGGCACGAGGTCAGCAGCGCGGCCATCAGAATGATGGCAGCTACCGCCCATCTTAGTGCGTCGTTCTTGGCGTAGGGCGGAGGTTTATCCCCCGCCGCTGGCCGTATGTCTGGCGTCGGGCGGCGGGGTACAAGACCCCGCCCTACTGCTTTGCGGAACGGCGCCCTTAGTCCGAATGGACTGTCGTATCGGAAACTCATGGTGCTGACTCTCCCGTGCTCGTCCTCTCAACTTCGCTGGTCGGAGTGCCAACAGCCGAGCCAATGGGAAGGGGCTGACCGGACACAGGCGTTGGAGTGGTGAACGGACCTCCCGGGGTTGGGGTCGGCTGCAGTCCAGGGAACAGTTCAGGTTGCTCAATTGTGGTGTTGTTGAAGATGGTGAACGGGATCCGCGAGTTCTCTCGGATGTAGCCCATCAGTGCCATCATGAAGCTGGCGAAGACGGCCAGCGTGAGCAGCAGGTACTGTGCTCCCTTGCCCCCCCGGCCCATGAACCCCCACCGCATCCCCTTTCGGGCCGCGCCAATGTAGATGAGCACGGCGAAGATGGCGGCAAGAGTCTGTCCCGCCATGGCTATGTACTTCCAGGGCTGCATGGCGCCCACGGGGTTCACCCAGTTGACCCATGCATACGCCTGGCTGGAGCCGATGACGAAGGGGTTGACCAGTAGCAGCGATCCCAGCACCGTGATGATCAGCAGCATCCACAGGATCGAGACGTAGGGGCGGCTGCTCTTTCGGGTCTGGATCAGGATGTAGATCTGGCTGAGCAGGAAAAGGACGCTGAGAAAGCTCACCTGCATGATGAACAGCCAGGAAAGGTTGCCCCGCATCATGGTGGTGAAGGCGCTTGGGGCGTTGGCCCGAATCTCCTCCATGTACTCCACCCCAATCGCCGGCTGCAGGTAGAGGAATCCCAGACCCGCG
>DAHXJB010000433.1:0-6412 GCA_027372455.1 Chloroflexota bacterium
CGAGGGAAGACTTCCCGCGACACCGAATTCACCCGCGGGCTACGTGCCGTGCGGCATGCGGAAACATCGAGCGAGTAGGAAGGACGTTGTGGTCCAGGCCTTGCGGCAACCGGCCCTTGCATGGCCAACAGCCAAAATGGGCCAAGGCTGCTATAATAGAGGTTCCGCGAAGGCGATGAGCCGGTAGCAATTCCCATTCAGGAGTCTGTGCCTTGGAAGACCTTCCCGAGAGTAGCATAAGCCAATCCCAAGTCGAGGAGCAGGCCACTGCCCCGCAGGCCCCGGAGCCTGAGGCGGTGGAGAGGCCGATGATAGAGCCTCAGGCGACCGAAGTGTCAGCATCTCAATCCGAGCAAGAGGTCCCCCCAGCCCCTGCCGAAGCCCCCAAGACCCCTGCCGAGACCGCCCCAGCCCCAGCTCGTCCCACCAAACCAACCGGTCCACGGTTGGCGGAGCTGCAACCAGGCAAAGTCGTGGAGGGCAAGGTTACCCGCATCGAACGGTACGGCGCTTTCGTCGACCTAGGTCTGGTCGAGAAACGGGACGGGCTGATCCACATCTCCGAGATGGCCCCACACCGGGTTCGCCGGGTGGAGGATGTGGTCAAGGTTGGAGACGAAGTCCGAGCCCGTGTGGTATCCGTGGACCTTGGCCGAGGCAGGATCGCCCTATCTCTAAACGACGTGGATGCGGCAGATTACAGCGCCACCACGGCGGCCCCCGCCAACGAGCCCACCATGACGGCCATGGCCCAGGCTTTCGAGCGGGCGTACGGCCGGCAGCGAGAGAAGGAGACACAGCGGCAGTCTATCGGCTCGCGCCGAGGTCAGGGGGACAAGATGAGACGCGAGCAGCAGCTGCTGATGGAGAAGTTCCGCACTTCGGGAAGATAGCTTCCGGATCGAGAGCGACAATCTATCTCCCCCTCCACCAGGGCAGCGGACAAGGCGCCCACTATGTCCAGCCAACCGAACATCTTCTTGACGCTCTTGATGGCCCATGCTAGCATGCGGCCCAGATGGCGGCATTCCTAGAATCTCGCCGAGGAGATGAAGGTGCTCAGTTCCGCCGACGTTAAGTGCGTCATCGCAACCAACGCCTCCCCCCGCCTGGCTCCTACCGGTGGCTCGGAGAAGCTACTTGGCAACAACCCATGGTCCGTCGCCGTTCCGGCTGGGCGACATTAGCCGGTCGTGCTGGACATGGCGAACTTTCCGATGGACCGATTCCTGCACAGCCCATGCGGACCACCCAATCATCCGTGCGGAGGCCTGCTTTCTTGGCAAAGAGAGTACTGATAGTCGAGGACGAGCCGGAGATCCAAGAGGTCGAACGAATGGTGGTGGAGGAACTGCTCGGTTGTAAGGCAGAGCTGGCTTCTACAGGAGAGGAAGCGCTGGACAAAGCAACCGAGGTCCATCCGGATCTGGTGGTGCTGGATCTTATCCTGCCGGGCATCGATGGCTTTACGGTTGCTTCCCAACTGCGTGCCCAGCCGAGCTTTGACAGCACCCCCATCCTTGCGCTGAGCGGGCTCACCAGGGGCGAGGACAAGGAGAAAGCCCGAGCCGCGGGATGCGACGACGTGCTGGACAAGCCCTTCGACCTGGACGCCCTCATGGACAAGATCGAGAGACTGGTTGGCAGCTGTTTGCGGACCGGCGACAATTGAGCAGACATCGGACCGATGATATAATCCCTTTCCAGACACTGAAGCTGAAAGAGGAGGAAGATCGACTGGAACCCCAAGCGTTGGCCAGGAAGATCGTCGACATAGCTTCCGAGAAGCAGGCTGTCGATGTGGTCATGCTCGATCTCCGCGACGTCTCACTTATCGCCGACTACTTCGTCATCTGCAACGGCAATAGCGATCGGCAGATCAAGTCCATAAACGACGAGATAGTCGAGACCCTGGCTCGCGAGGAGAGAATCAAGCCCTTGCAGAAGGAGGGTCGCCCCGAGTCCGGGTGGGTGCTGCTGGATTACGGTAGCGTCGTAGTCCACATCTTTTCGCCCGAGGCCCGCGAGTTCTACCGTCTGGAGAGGCTCTGGTCTCAGGCGGTGCCGGTGCTGCGTATCGCGTAGTTAACTCTTGGCGGTCAGCCATCAATGGCAAGCCGTGGGCCGATCGCTGACCGCTGATTGCCGATAGCTTTGTAAGGAGAGACTCCCCGTGAGCAACAGGCGGAGCCCGCTGTTTGGGCTCGGGTTGGGCATTGGCATCGCGGTCGGGTTCATCGTCGGGTCGATTGTGGCAGCCCGCATGGGCGATGAAGCTACCGAAGTCGTCAGATCAGTTACCGACAGAATGCTGCGCCGAAGAGAGAAGATCCGTTTCGAGGCTCTACTCCAGTAGTTCCCACCCACCACGCACACATCGATCGTGATCCGATGAGTGGGGCCCTTCAGGGCCGGGCACTGGACCCAACCCCAAAGGGCCACGTGGGTTCGAGGGCGGTTGATCCGGTCTTCCACCAAGTCGGTGAGTTTTCCTCTACTCCGAGATCCACCTGCCGGTGTCGCGGCTCCACTCCACCAGTTCATCTTCCTTGAACCACAGGGCGATCTCGGCCTTGGCCGTCTCCAAGCCGTCGGAGGCGTGGATGAGGTTACGTCCAATTTCCATCGCCAGGTCGCCCCGGATGCTGCCCGGCGCTGCCTGCACCGGGTTAGTAGCCCCCACCGAGGCGCGTACAGCGGCCGCCGCATCCTTGCCTTCAAACACAGCCGCCACCACGGGTGCCGACGTGATGTAGGAGATTAGGGGCTCGAAGAAGGGTTTGCCGGTGTGAACCGCGTAGTGGCGGCGGGCCAGATCCTGGCTAACCGCCATCATCTTCAGGCCAACCAGCTTGAGACCGCGGGTTTCCAGCCTCTTCAGCAACTCGCCGATGAGACCACGCTGCACTCCGTCGGGCTTGACGATCACCAGAGTTCGTTCCATCTTGCTCCTTCTCAACCGTAGATCTCTCTCCCGTGGCCGACACAGCCCTCGTGGGAGAGGATTGCCGCATATCGCGCAATATCGCCATGTACTGTTCTATTGCAGGTTGAAACTGCCCGCTGGATGCCAGAACATCCGCTTCGGCCCATGGGTCCGAGGGTTCCGGGCCGCCATGATGCGGGGCCATTGGCGCTATGCCCTTGCCCCTGATCCACTCGCCCTCAAGCTGATCCTCGGGCATGAAGAAGGGCTCCGGCTCCTCTTCCTCGTCCCATTCCTCCCATGGATCCTCATCCGCCTGCCCCCTTGCCGATCCCCTGCCGGCTGCCGCTAACACCCTTGCGACCTCGGCCCCCGGGATCTCCGCATCCACCCCTACCCTGGGGAAGGGAAGCCCCGCGTCCACGAAGAGCCGTCGAGCTACCGAGTTCCCGGGATCGGACTCACTGATCTTTCGCAGAAGGAAAAGAGCCTCCACCTCGCCCCGGACGAAGGAGGCCCCGGCCAGGATGGCCAGCATCCTCAGACTGTTGGGAAGCGAGGAGAGAACCGTCGCGGCTGCAGCTTCGGCCTCATCCCGCCTTCCGCTCAGCCAGAGGGACTCGGCGAGCCCCGACGCCACCTCCTGCCTCTCCGGCGACCTGCGCAGAGCAGCTTGGAACAGCCTTGCCGCGGCCGAATATCTTCGCTGTCGGACCAGAAGCCGAGCCAGGGCGTGCTCTGACGATCCCGGATCCACGGGGCTGGTGTGGCTGAGCCGCGAGCGGATGGAACCGACTTCCTCTGCCACCCTGGAGTTTCCGCTGTCCAGGGCAAAAGCCCTCTCCAGCTGCTCCAAAGCCCAGTCTAGCTCGCCCTCCTCCTCAGCAAGAAGGGCCAGAGCCGATCGAGCCGCCACACTCTCCGGATCTGCCTGGAGCACCATCAAGAACGCTTCCCGGGCTTCCGCACGCCGCCCTCGGGCCAGCTGTATCCGCCCCAGCAGCCGCGTGGACTCCAGGTCGCTTGGAAAATGCCGGTGGATCAACTCTATCAGGGAGTGAGCCAGACTGTAGTCGCCCTGCGCGACCGCGGCTCTGGCCCGGTCGCGCACGCTCTGAAGGGTGGCCATATTCTTGGCTCCGACACCGCTCGCGGTGAACCGGCTCCATTATAGCCTGGCAACAAGGTTGTAGTGTAGGGCAGCCGTTGTGGTAGGATAGCCTCTGCTCGCTCTCCCTTCAGGAGAGGATCGGGGGAGGTCGGGACTTGCCCATCAATCCCTGCCGCCGCGCCAGCCCCGATTCGGCGAAGAGTCTGCAGAAGCGAGGCAGGACAACAGTGAGCGGCTCCAACCCCGATTACGACCAATCCTACTACCGCAGCCGGGAGAGGTGGCCCGACTTTCGGCTGGAGATGGAGAGCCTCCTGACCCTTTGCCGCCTGACGACCGAAGCGAGAGTGCTGGAGTTGGGCTGCGGGGGTGGAGAACTGCTCCGCCACCTGGACGATCGCGCCAAGCTCGCCGTGGGGGTGGATCTGTCGCCTCAGGGGCTGCGATTGGCTCGCCAGCAGAGCCGAACCGCGGTGCTGGGGGCTAACGCGGAAGCCCTGCCGTTCTGTCAGGGGGCCTTCGACGCCGTGGTGGCTCAGCACCTGGTGGAGCACCTGCAGGAACCGGTGGACGCCATGAGAGAATGGCGGAGGGTGTTGCGCGCCGGGGGAGTCCTGGCGATAGTGACGCCCAACGCCGCCTACCCGGACCCGGCCCTCTTCCACGATCCCACCCATCTGCACCTCTTCACCCTGGAGAGCTTGCGCGCCTCTCTGGAGGAAGCGGGTTTTCGGGTGGTCTATCTGTCCACCCTCTTCCCCTACCTGGGTCGCAACCGGATCGGTCGCTCGGCCAGCATCAGGCTCGCCCCACTAGCCCGCCACCTGCCGGTTCTCGCGGGCAACGGCCGGTCGCTGGTAGCCGCGGCGGCGCGCCCCGGTTCGCCCTTCGGGATCACCCGCCTCCGATCTGTATCCCCGCAAATCCAAGTAGAGAATTGATCACCATCACGACCGACAGGATAGAGACCACCACCACGGTGCCCCAGCCCAACACGCCGTACAATCGCCCGTTGGCGTAGCCCCCCATCAACTCGCGGTCACCCGCCAGCCGCACGATTGAAATCAGCACTATGGGTAGCAGGACACCGTTGATTACCTGGGCCAGGATCAGGAGGGGGATCAGGGGAAGGCCGGGCAGCAGGGTAATCCCCGCACCGATGATGATCAGCCCGGTGAACACACCCATGAAGAATGGGGCCTCCTGGAAAGTCCGAGATACCCCTCGTTCCAACCCGAGCGCCTCGCTGATTGGATAGGCCGTGGACAGGGGCAGCACCCCCGCCGCCAGCAGTGAGGCCCCCAGCAGCCCCAGGGCAAAGATCACTGAGGCCCAATTGCCCGCCAGGGGTGCAAGCGCCTGGGCAGCATCCGCCGCCGTTTGGATCTGGATGCCGCGCGGAAAGAGAACCGCCGCCGTGGTCACGATTATGAAGAAGGCGAAGAGATTGGAGAGGATCGCCCCGGAGTAGGCATCGGCTCGCTCCCAGCCGTAGTGCTCCAGGTCCACCCCCTTCTCGGCCACGGCAGACTGTGCGTAGATCTGCATATACGGGGTGATGGTGGTGCCCAACATCGCCACAAGGGTGGTGATGAATGCGGAGTTGACGACGAATTGGGGAAAGATGATCGCTCGACCGATCTCGGCCCAGTTGGGATGGACGAGAAAGACGGTGATGGGGTAGGCCAGGAAGGCCAGTGTCATGGCGAGGAACACCCTCTCCACCCGGTGGTAGGATCCCCACACCACCAACACCCATATGGCCACAGCGGCGATCGGAACGGAGGCGTACTTGGTTACGCCGAGCAACTCCAGGGCAGCGGCGACACCCACGAACTCCGACACCACGGTGGCGCCGTTGGCCACCAGCAGGGTTATCAGGGAAACGGCCGTCCAACGGAGGCCGAACTGCTCCCGGATCAGGTCCGCCAAACCCCGTCCGGTAACGGCACCTAACCGAGTGGACATTTCCTGGACGAGGGAAAGGCTCACCGTCATCAAGACCAGAGCCCACAGCAATTGATAACCGTAGGATGCTCCAACGGTGGCGTATGTGGCCACGCCACCCGCATCGTCTCCGGCGATGGCGGCGATCAACCCCGGGCCTATCATGCCGAGGTAGAAGAGCAGTCGCCGCAGCCTTCCCCCCGGCATGCGGCCTGGAGCCCTCTCCGGCTGAGCCTTGTCCTCCCGGTCGCGCTGAGCCGTCATCCGCCTGCCATCTATCGACACCACAGCCCATAAAGAACATCAACCACAGAGACACGGAGTTCACCGAGGCAAATACCTCCGTGCTCTCCGTGCCCCCACCAGTGCTTGGCCAAACTGGTTTTTACGTGTAGGGGCCGGCGGCTCTGCCGGCCCAGGGCGGGCAC
>DAHXJB010000434.1:0-4367 GCA_027372455.1 Chloroflexota bacterium
TTCCCTGATGGCAGGCACCAGCCCTCGCTCCAGCTCCGTCGCGGTTCGGAGACTCAGAATCGACTGACGGATGTCGGTGTAGGCCTCCTGCACGATCTTCTGCATCTGAGCCAGCTCGGTTTCCGCCTCCTCGAGCCTGCTGGTTGCAACCAATTGCTGGACCGCTCTGGTCTTCAGATGCAGAAAGCCGACTACCTGGGCTATACCGTCGTGCATCTCGCGTGCAAGTCGCTCTCTCTCCTCGACCGCTGCCATGTTCTGAACTTGGCAGAAGAGGCGCGCATTCTCCACGGCTATGCCCACCTGATTCCCTATCGCAGCCAGCAGCCTTCCGTCTTCGCCGTCAAAACCGCTGTCCCTTCCTCGTGTCACGCAGATGACGCCTGCCGTCTGGCCTCTGGCCCTCACCGGCGCAATGATGAAGCTGCTGTCCTCCATCTGCCCCACGATCACCATGTCCAGCCGCATGTGCTGAAGCGTCTGAATGAACTTCTCAGACAGGCCCTGATGCAGCTCCGAGGTGGGATCACAGGTCACCTGGCTGAAAAGGAACACCCCGCCGCCCTCCGCGTCCAATGCCTCCCGGGTCCGTTGCAGGGTCTGGTGCAGGATCTCGTGCAGGTTGAAGGACTGGCTGATGGTGGCGGCGATGCCATTGATAGCCGTCAACTGCCTGTTGCGCAGGGTGATCTCCGCGGTCCTCTGCTGAATGCGACCTTCCAGGTTTCGGTTCCACTGTTCCATCTCCGCCTGTGCGCGCTGCTGAACCTCCAACGCCTCCTGCTGCGCCTGGAGTTGGCGCCGGTTCGCCTCCTCCACCTGCCTGGCCGACTGGATGCGGAAGACCATCAGTACCCTCAGGACGAAGAAGGCTATGGCCAGGGCAGAAAGTGCGCGGAGCAGCTGGGCCGGGATGCTGAAAAGGCCCTGAAAGCTGTCGTAGCCGAGCGGCGCCGTCAGGGAATACTGGCCCGGCGGCACCACCAGCCCTGTGAGCAGGGCGTTCAGGAGAAAAGTGACAGCCGCGAACCTGGCGTCTCTCGCGACCTGACGGAAGGAGGCCTTCTCCAGGGAACGGGCCTCGGAGATCAGCCCCCAGCTTGCCAGCAGCGACCCGGGCAGATAGAGGAGAAACCTGGCCCAGACGTCGGCGTGGGTGAACCACAGGCGGCTGCCCATGGGGTATCCGGCTTTAAGCAGGATCGCCAGGATCGCGATCCAGATCAGCCCTAGGGTAGCCGGTAGAAATCGCAACAGGGACCGGGTGCCGAGAGCCGCGAGTCTGGAACCGTTTTTCCCCGGCTCGGCCATCACTCTCGAGTCTTGAGAACTCGCGAGGACGCTACTGCCGAATTGAATCAGGGCGATTGTCGATAGCCCCAGTAGAATGGTGCGAACGATGCGCATCGTCTCGATGCTGAAGGCCGTGGGGGGCGCGGTCTCGACGAAGAGCAGCATGTCGGACCATTCGGTGAGGGCGTGGAGTATGCCGAAGGCCGCCAGGAAGGGCAGGCTTCTGGCCAGTCTGAGGCCGCTCGACTGGCGAGATTCCAGGGCAATGGCGAACCCCATGGAAAAGAAGGCCAGGCCGTAAACGAAGAAAACAAGGACCATCTTTGCCAGCCTGCAGCAAAGTGAAGAGTCCCACCTGCCGCGGTCCGGTGCACCCCCACATCAGGATGCCCAGGCATTGTTCCCGGGTTTCAGGGTCTTGCCATAGACCAACCGAGATCACAGTTTGATATTAGCATATGGGAGAGTGGAGTTCTACTAACCAGCCGCCCCGGGAGGCCAACCACATCTTCCTTCTTGAATAGTGGGGTCGTATTCCTCATAATGGGCGCCGGGTGTGCTCCATCCGGCGAGCCAATTCGTGCCGGGGCAGCCAATCTCCACATCGTTTCGCGGCGGCTGGGTGGGTTGGCCGCGTTTCCAGCGGCAAAGTGCCGCTCCCGCCTTGAATCTTTGGATCGCTGCGGCGAAGGCTGCCCGGCTCACCTTCCTGTTTGGTCGGTTCCTCGAGAAGAGGGAGCTCGATAGCCATGTCTGTGACCTGTTTCCCATCCCGGGCCAGAAAGGAGCGTAGACAGTGAAAGCCGGTCTCAAGCGATCGTGGGGCTACGGCGTGGTGGTCTTGATGGCAGCCGCGATGGTCGGGGTTCTTGCTGCTGGGGTTAGTGCCCAGACCGTTCCGATCGAGTGGAGTATTCCGACCTCGGGCAGCCAGCCCAGCAACCTGGCGCCGGATTCATTTGGGAATCTCTGGTTCACGGAGTTCGCCGGCAACAATATCGGTAGGATAAACACCAATGGGGTGTTCCAGGAGTTCAACGTCCCGACTTCCAACGCTCAACCGTGGGGTATAATCGTCGACCCCAGCAACCGAGTGTGGTTCACGGAGTTCGCCGGCAACAAGATCGGGAACATGACTCCCAACGCCCAGTTCGGCCAGGACAACATCCCCACCGCCAACAGCGGCCCCACCGGCATCGCTGTCGACAGCTCCGGCAACATCTGGTTCGCCGAGTCCAACGGCAACAAGATCGGCAAGTTCACACCCGGCAACTCCAGCTTTGTTGAGACGACCATCCCGACATCCAACAGCCAGCCCTGGGGCATAGCGCTGGACTCCTCTGGGAACGTGTGGTTCAGTGAGCGAGCTGCCGGAAAGATCGCCCGAATGACCCCGGGGGGACAGTTCACGGAGTATGGTATTCCCACCTCCAACGGTAGCCCCACTGGTATCGCGGTGGATGCTTCCGGGAATATCTGGTTCACCGAATACGACGGCAACAAGATCGGGATGATGACCCCGGGAGGGCAGTTCACGGAGTACAACATTCCCACCTCCGGGGCCAAGCCCACCTGGATCGACATCGACAACATGGGAGGCGCCTGGTACGTCGGTTCGGGCAACAACTCCTACGGTCGAGTGTATAACGGGAATCTCACCGAGTTTGGCCTGCCCACTGCCAACAGCACCCCATTTGGGGTCACGATAGATGGCGCCGGCAACGTGTGGGTCGCCGAGCAATCGGCCAACAAGATCGCTAAGCTGATCTCTGCCGCCCCTGTCGCGACGGCGACGCCGGTCGCTACACCCATGCCCACCCCCACGGCCATGCCTCACGACACCCGGTACTTCGATCAGACCGGCTTCCGCATCGACAACGACGTTTTCTGGGATTACTTCAACAAGCGGGGTGGCCTTCGGACCTTCGGCTATCCGGTGAGCCGCACATTCCCATTCATGGGAACAACCGTTCAGTTCTTCCAGAGAGCGATCATGCAGCTGGGTCCGGATGGGTCGGCCCGCACCATGAACGTGCTGGACCCGGGCCTGATGCCCTATACCAAGATCAACGGGAGCACCTTCCCCGCGCCCGATTCCTCCATTGCAGCGTCGGCTCCTCAGCCGGGCAGCGCCAACTACGATACCCAGATCCTGGATTTCATCAAGGCACATGCCCCCGACCAGTTCCAAGGGCTGAACGTCAACTTCTATCAGGCCTTCCAGAACACGGTCACGATGCAGGATGCCTACCCCCAGGGGGGTGGCAATCCGGCTCTGCTGCCGCTCCTCAACCTCGAGCTGTGGGGCGTTCCCACCAGTCTTCCGCAGAGAGATCCCAACAACAACAACTTCGTGTACCTGCGGTTCCAGCGGGGCATCATGCACTACGATGCCACCAACGGCTACACCCAGGGACTGCTGCTTGCCGACTACCTGAAGGGGATCATTACGGGGCAGAACCTTCCCGCCGACCTGGATGCTCAGGCCCAGGGCAGCCCACTTTACCATCAGTACAATCCCTCCAAACCGAACTGGGTGGACAGGCCGGACCAGCTGCAGGGCACGAACTTCTTCTACGCCTTTGTGAAGGATGGCGATCCCGCGCCGACGCCGCTGCCCTCATATCCAAGCTCGCCCGCTGCTACCCCCGTTCCCGGTGCGCCGGCGACGACCTCCACTCCGCTTCCCTCAAGTTCGACAGCTCCAGCCAATATCGCGGTGGGGGGAAACCAGGACTTCATCAACCAGGTGAACGGGGCGCTGCAGATGCTGGCCAACAAGAGCCCGTACAACTACGGGATCGTCAAGCAGTACGTCTACCAGATCCAATGGGTGGATAGCAGCAGCAGTTCTGTCGATTTCGCGAATCATATCTTGAACATCAACACCGTCACCGCGTTTCCTCCCGATTGGAGCGCCTTCAGGGACCAGCAGCAGGAGTGGCTTGCCGGGCTGATCGTCCACAACGCGGTCCACATCAGCCAGTATTACAGAGGAGCCGCCACCACCGGTGCCGACGCCGAGCGGGAGGCGCTGCTCCGCCAGCAGGATGCCATGGCGGGCATCGAGACCA
>DAHXJB010000446.1:0-9895 GCA_027372455.1 Chloroflexota bacterium
CGAGGCTTTCAGCCACAGGCAATTTTCTACCGCATAGTCCGTTCCGGCACAGGTCATCGGCGGCATAACTCTGGTTGCGCGGTCGCGCCGAGGCCGACACCGTTCGAAGACATGAAGAAGGGGAGGGTCTCGCCCTCCCCAAGCCATGCTTCCGTCAACCTACTCTTGCTGGTTTCGCACCGGCGGTCAGGATCACGGTATCGTTGGGCTCTTACTCTGGACGCCCTGGAGCAAGTCCAACTGCTGCTGAACGCGCCCAGCGACCTCGAGACGCAACCCCTGCAGCTCGGCCCGCAGCCCCTCAATTCGGCCTCTGAGGCCCTCTCGCACCTCCGCCTGCAATCCCTCCAGAGGTGATCGCAGGCGTGAGCTCAACTCCTGCTGCAACCCTTCCACCTGCGCTTGCAGCCCCTTCAGCTCGCTTCCCCACCTGCTGCTTAGCTCGGCATGGAGAGCCCACACTTCGCTCTGTATGGTCGCCAGCTGACCCTGAACCTCGTCCAGGTGGACCTGCAGTCGAGCACTCAGCTCTATCTGTACCCCCTCAACATCCTGCTGCAGTCGCTCGAGGGTCTGTTGCGCCTCGATCAGATGCAGTTGGATCCTCTCTCGCAGGTCCACTTGAACGTTGTCGAGATAGCTTGTGGGATCGGTCACCTGCGCCAGCATCGCTTTCGCTCTCAACAACCCCTTCCTGGGTATCCGGCCCTGGCGGATCATCTCCTTCATCTGAGAGAAGCTCATCACCGTCTCTTTGTACAGGTGAGCCATCTGCTCGTAGAAACGCTCGGGAGGAAGCTTGGTTGGCAGAACGCTGTGGAAGAAATCGAACTTCTCCCAACCGCCCTTGATCCGATCTTTGGTCTCCTCGTACAGCTGGGTGCCGGGCAACGGTGTGAGGATGGTGAACTGCAGGAACTGAATCTTCTTCCGCTTCACATACTCGATCAGCCCTTCGAAGTCCCGCTCCTCCCAGTTGGGATCCACCAGGAAAGCGCCCCAGATATCGATCCCGTTGTCATGCATTATGTCGATAGCGCGATCGTTCACAGCTACCGAAGCATCCTTGCCCTTGTTAAAGTGATCCAGCTCCTCTTCCCGATAGGCCTCCAGCCCCATCAGCACCGTGGAAAGACCGGCCTTGGCAGCCAATGCAATCCCTTCTGGGTCCTTCACCATCGCATCGGCACGACCTTGGATCCAGAACTTCTTGCGAATGTTTCGCTCCTCCATCATCTGCACGATTCGCCTGGTGCGTGGCATGGAGGCCAGGAAGTTGTCGTCGACTATGCAGAAGTACTCGCAATCCGGAGGAAGGGCTTCTATCTCGCTAATCACCCGCTCCGGCGACTTGAATCGAACCTTACCGCCAAAGAAGCGCCATACGGAACAGAAGTTACAGCGGAACGGGCAACCGCGCGTGGTCTCTATGGTGTAAACACTGTCCCAGAAACGGAAAAAGTAGTCCTGGCGATATTGAGAAACCAGGTCGCGGCGCGGCCACGGCACCTGGTCAAGATCCCTGAGAGTAGCTCGGGGAGCTGTGACACGCAGGGAATCACCGTCCCGATAGCCTATGCCCTGCACCTGCGAGAGGTCGCCGCCTGACTCGACGGTTCTCACCAGGTGGGGGAAAGTGAGCTCACCCTCCCCGAACACAATGAAATCGACGTCGCCGCCGTCAAACTCCGAGGGGCTCATAGAAACATGGTGTCCGCCCACCACCACCTTTGCATCAGGCAGCACCTGGCGGGTTGTACGGCAGATCTCCTGAGCATGAGGCACCTCAGCGGTGTAACCGGTAGTGCCCACCATGTCAGGCTGGAACTGCTTCAGCACCCCTTCCAGATCGGGATTGCAGCGCATGTCCAGTATGCGGACATCGTGGTCCGGCACGGTGCCTGCCACGGTCTCCAACGCCAGCGGCTCCGGCCGCGCTAACCTCTTGAAACCGATACTCGTCTGGTTGCTATCGGGTTGGACCAGCAGTATCCGCATCGGGTTCCCCTTTCTGGAGACAGATCGTCGCCCCGTCTCATCACCCCAGCGGCGCGGCTGGACTCCAACAGGGTTCAAAGCATCTGATCCTCTGGGGAGAGGTTGCCTGGCAACCATGAGGCGATTCGGGACACACCACGCCCAGGCAACACGAGCATTTACAGCTTACAGCTTGATACCGAGGTAGTCAACAAAAGACGAACCGCTTGGCCGAGAAGGGGAGGCCTAATCCCAGGCCGGTCACACCAAGCAACAGATCACAGGCCCACTCTCGGGGTAATGCCAAACACGAAAATTGTCACAAAATACACCGCATTGAGTACCAGACCCAACGGCACGCCGAGCCTCGCCCACTCCCCACTGGTAATGCCCAGTTTGCCGGCCGAGATGATGTTCGGGATATTCCCCGGGATCAGCATCCCACCGGAGATCAGCAACCCCATGAGCGCGGCGTTGATCTGCGCCTGCGACATCGATGGGCCGATTTCGGCAGCAGTCAGGGTGGCGTTATCCAGAATGGCAGAGGTCATGTTCAACCAGTACAGCACCGTTGCCGGCAACTGGACAAAGTACTTGTTGATGATCACCTCCATGCCGGCACCGAGCAAGAAGAGAGCAGCCACAAATGCGTACACCTTGACAGCCCTGATGAAAACCTCCTTGAGGCTTCCCTCATCTTCTTTCACCTGTGACTTGGAGGTTTGCTTTGTCGCTCTCCTGCCCACGTAGAAAACCCCAAACAGCCCGCAGGCCACCACTCCAGACACGATCAGCAAGCCCAGTTGATCGAATAGATACCAGAAGCTGGCATTGTAAGGGGGACCAGCCAACTTGACGACCGCGATCGTGGAGAGTGGCTCACCCAGTGGAGTGAGCACGGCCCCGAGGCCTATGGAGAAACAGGCGATGACTACCAGATCTATCTTCTCCTTCCGCTGGAGAGGCATCAAGTTGACGAGCTCCACCAGCAACAGGGAAGCAATGATGGCCGTGATGACGCTGGAGAGCAGACCCAACACCACCACGATAGTGAAGATAACCACGCTCACGGGCACCCCGCGCAGAATGCCGCTCATCGCCGTCCCAAAGCTGTTCTTGCCATAGAAGAAGATCAATCCGGCGATGAACACTGCCGGCACTATCCCCTTCATGACGGGCTCTTCGGCCGCGGTCTTGATCAACGCCAGATCCCACTTGCCGGTGACCGTCACAGCGAGGGCGCCCATGACGAACAGGAAGGCCTCCAAATTCTCCTCGACAAGCTTCACCTTGAAGGGCGCGATCAGGACTACCAGGAAGATGGCAAACAGGGCCAAATCTGTTGGATCAGGTTGCATCCGTTAACCACCTTTCATTGCAGGGCTCCAACTGCACGCCAAACAGTCTGGAGAAGCTCTCGTACAACAGTGGCCGGATCTCGGGGATCTCTACTGGACGCCCCAGCAGTCGAGCCAAAGAGGTGACCCCTCTGTCCGTGATCCCGCAAGGGTTGATCAGTCCGAAGTGTGACAGGTTAGGGTTCACGTTCAACGCGAAGCCATGCTTAGTGACGCCCCCAGAAATCGCCACACCGATCGCGGCCACCTTCTCCTCTCCCACCCATACCCCAATGTAGCGGGGATCCTGCCGGGCCTCTATCCCCAAAGTCTTCAGCAGGTCAATGATCACTCTTTCCAGGGTGTGTACGTAGGAGGAAGCGCCCAGCCCCAACTGACGAAGCCCCAATATGGGGTAACCCACCAGTTGCCCGGGGCCATGATAGGTCACGTCACCCCCGCGGGTGCTCTGATGAACCGAGATCCCTTCGCGACGCAGATATTCCTCCGGAGCGATGATATTCGCGGGGTTAGCCCTTCGCCCGAGAGTCAGAACGGGAGGATGTTCCAGGGTCATCAGGAGGTCGGGCATAGTGCCCTCCTCCCGAGCAGCCGCAATGGACTGCTGTAACCGAAACGCCTCGCCGTATTCGACGAGGCTCAATTCCAAAAGAAGACAACGTCTATGCAAGATTCCGACTCACCGTCGAGCCGGTTGAGACCCGACCCGAAGCGTCTGATCCGGCCGGGTGGGACCGGTATTAGCAAGATTTTACTATCCGGCGCCCTTTTGTCAACCGCTCACCCCCGATGTATACTTTCATAATTATCGCAGCTTTCAGCAGTTGGCCGAAGGCTGATAGTTTGTCTCGGAGAAAACGCGATGTTGCTGGACGTAGATGTCGAGCAAGCCCTTGGCATCGTCCTCGATTCCGTCTCTCCCCTCAAGGACGAGACGCGCCACCTCCTCGATTGTCTCGGTCGAGTGCTGGCAGAAGATGTGCTCGCCGACATGGATATCCCTCCGTTCGACAACTCCGCCATGGACGGTTATGCGCTGCGAGCAGCTGACACAGTTGCCGCCGGTGCGGAGAACCCGGTTTCACTGCGAGTAATTGCCGATCTGCCCGCCGGATACCCGCCTCCCCCTCTGGTTCGGCCCGGTGAAGCGGTGCGAATAATGACGGGCGCCCCGATACCGCCAGGTACTGACGCGATAGTCAGGACCGAGGATGTGAAGAGGATCGATGGTGGAGTCCTGATATCGAGACCTGTTTCACCGGGAGACGACCTGAGACGTGCGGGCGAGGAGGTCAGGGCAGGGGAGCTCATCTTGCGACGTGGCACCACTATCAGACCGGCGGAGATCGGGATGCTAGCGACCCTTGGGCGGACTCGAGCTCAAGTAGTCCGTGCTCCTCGAGTGGCGGTTCTGACCACCGGCGACGAGTTGGTGCTCCCGGACGAGCCGGTTACTCCGGGCAAGATCCGCAATCGCAACCTCTTTAGTCTCTCAGCCCAGGTGAAGGCCTGCGGCGGCGAGCCGCTGCCGCTTGGCATCGCTAGAGACACGGCCGGCGAACTGGAGGCCATGATCCAAAAGGGAATAGCCGATGCGGACCTATTGATCACCTCTGGCGGGGTGTCTGTGGGCGACTACGACGTGGTGAAGACGGTGCTCTCCCGCATGGGAGAGATCCTGTTCTGGCAGGTCAAAATGCGCCCGGGAGCGCCGGTGACCTTTGGGTTGATCGAGGGGAAGCCTATGTTCGGCCTGCCCGGCAATCCATCTGCATCGATGGTAGCTTTCGAGCAGTTCGCTCGGCCAGCCATCCTCAAGATGTCCGGCCAAGCGCGGCTACGACGACGCCATGTGGAGGCCATCCTGGAAACCGGCGTCAGGAGCCGGCTGGGGGTCCGGAACTTCCTACGGGCCATCGCGACCGAGGAGAATGGCGAGTGGAGAGTGCGGCCGGCTGGAGCCCAGGGCTCGGGCATTCTCCGCACGATGGTTCAGGCCAACGCCCTGTTGGTGATCCCCGAAACAGTCGCCAGGCTGCAGGCCGGTGACCGAGCCACCGTGCAGCTTATTGACCTGCCCGAAGCAGACTAAGCTTGTGGATCATTGACCACCTGATGTGTGGAGGCGCTCTTGAGCGAATTGACCCACTTCGACGCCCACGGCCGCGCCCACATGGTGGACGTGACCGGCAAGGCTGAAACAGTACGGGAGGCCACGGCCCGCGGCCGCGTGCGGATGAATCCAGCTACCCTGGAGATGATCGAGCAGGGGCGCATGGCCAAAGGCGACGTACTGAACGTGGCCCAGGTGGCCGGAATCATGGCAGCCAAGAAGACCCCCGACTTGATCCCCATGTGCCATCCACTGCCGATAACCGGGGTGGAGATGCTCTTTCGGCTCATCAAGGAAGAGTCATCTGTGGAAATCGAAGGCACGGTCAGACTGGCAGGCCGAACCGGAGTGGAAATGGAAGCCCTCACCGCGGTCTCAGTCGCCGCTTTGACCATCTACGACATGTGTAAGGCCGTGGACAGGGGAATGGTGATCGATCAGATCCTGCTGGTTCACAAGTCGGGCGGCAAGAGCGGTGATTTCCACCGCGAGTAGGTACGATGAGGCCTTAGAGGGAAGCGAATGAGCAAACACAGGTACGCGATTTTGACTGTGAGCGACAAGGGATCACGCGGGGAGAGAGAAGACCGAGGAGGACCCGTCATTCAGCAGGTTGTCGCACAGCTGGACGGGGAGGTAGCGGCATACGAAATCGTGCCGGACGAGAAAGCCCGGATCCAGGAGAAGATAGTCGCGTGGACCGACGACCTGGGGGTAGATGTGGTGTTAACCACCGGCGGTACCGGTCTTGCCCCCCGCGACGTGACTCCAACCGCCACCCTGGAGCTGCTAGACTACGAGGTTCCAGGTCTGCCTGAGGCGATGCGTGCGGAGAGCTTGAAGAAGACCCCGAACGCCATGCTTTCAAGGATGGCAGCGGGGGTCCGGGGGCGAACCCTGGTGGTGAACCTCCCGGGCAGCCCCAGGGCCGTCCAGGAATGTTTGGATGTCATCAGGCCAGCGCTCTCACACGCGGTAGAGACCCTCCGAGGCGAGGTCGGAGACCACGCGCGCTCCTGATCCTCGTCATCAGTCACGATTCGAGGAATCTCATTCCCTCTTTATGTAGCGCCGGACCGTATCCACCAGTTGGTTCACGTCAAACGGTTTCGGCATGAAGCCGTCGGCCTTTGCCTCGGTTAGATCCGGGTTAGGCGCTGCGCTGAACAGCAAAACCGGTATGCTTGAGGTGGATGGGTCCTCCTTTATCCGGCGAGACACTTCTCTACCATCCAGGCCAGGCATCATCACGTCCACCATCGCCAGGTCAGGGTGCTCCTCCTTGGCCAGCCGGAGCGCCTCAGGCCCGTCTGGAGCCTGGATCACCTGGTAGCCTTCCAACTCCAGAGCAAATGCTACCAGTTCGGTGATGGCTTCCTCATCGTCCGCTACGAGCACCTTCTTGTCAGTGCCATTCGCACTCATTGGGCGCGCCTCCCCCGCCAGTGGCCGATGCCCGTCAGCACCGCCTCAGCGCTTCCGAAGGTGTTGGCCACGTGGAGCCCCCCAGCCGATATGGTGAACTCCCGGATAGAGGGGTCGAAGTCGCTCTCTCTCACCTTGAGTATTGAGATCAGCCGGTGCAACTCCGACCGCAGCTCCACATATTGCAGCATAATAATGTTGTCTATGGCAGCCCCAACCTTGTCATAACTCGAGCCGTCTGTGCCGATCCCAGGCAATTGGGTGCGTTCGTGCGTGAGGATCGTGGTCACGTTGCGGCTGCGCAGGGCAGCCATCAGGGCGGTCAAGAATGGCGCCTCTCTTCCGCTGGCGAACAACGCAGACATTACCCCATCTATTCCGTCGATTACCAGCCTTTGAGCATTGGACCTGTCCACCATCTCCAGGATTGCCCAGGCCACCTCATCCGGGATCACCTCCAGTGATGGCTTCCAGAATAGCTGCACCGTGCCGTCCTGGACCATCTTGCCGAAGCCCAATCCCAGTGCGTCGGCCTTGCCGATCAGGCGCGACGGCGCTTCGTCCATCCCCATGTAGATCCCATGTTCCCCTAACCTTCCACCCTCTGCCAGGAAGCCAAGCCCCATCGTCGTCTTTCCAGCTCCGGGAACCCCTGCCACCAGGCTGACAGATCCGGAGGGCAGCCCGCCATGGAGCATCTGGTCCAGCCCGCTCGAGCCGCTTCCCAGCCGCTTCCACTCGCTGGCCGGTTCCCCTATCCCTTCCGACATCAGGGCCGATTCCAGTCGTGGGTAGACCGCAACCCCGTCTCTATTGATAGTCATGGAGTGACGGCCGGCCAGATGCTCGGACCCGCGTAGCTTCAGCACTTTCAGGTATCTCTGCGCCCCATGGTCGCTTGACTCCAGACTCAACGTGAGGATTCCCTCGGCCACGGCGAACTCCGGATCTGTGGCCTCCCACTCGACCCAGGGGCCCAGGACAAGGGTCGTGGCACCTAGGGAACGAAGCTGGGCGTTCAAATCAAACACGAACCGCCGAAAATCCAGCGATGTCGGCGCGGCTGCCTTCAAGGTAGATATGCCATCCACCACCACCAGCGAAGCCTTGTGCTCGAGGGACAGCATGCGAACCTCGTCCAGCACGGCAGGAAGCCCGCCCTCCTCCAGTTTGCCGTACACACTTATGTAGTAGACTCGGTGCGCAACCATGGCCGGGTCAAAGAAGCTGAACCCCCTCGCGTGCCCCACCAGCCGCTCGGCGGTCTCAGATAGCGCGACCAGATACAGAACCCGCCCGCCTTGCCTCGCGTGGTGGTAGCTGATCTGCTGCGCCATGGTCGTCTTTCCAGTTCCAGGCAGGCCACCAACGACATGCAACGCTCGGGGTCTGAGCCCACCGTGGAGCACACGGTCTAGACCGCCAACTCCAGTGGATATCGGCTCCATCGGTCCCTCCTCGCATCAAACTGCCGGCAGTCACCCCCTCAACTGTTGCCCTGTCGACCCCGCTCTTCTCCCACCACATGGCTGGGCGCTTACGTCGCCGAGGGCAGCTGTATGAAGAAGCTAGTGCCCTTGCCGTCCTCACTATCGAACCACAGAGCACCACCATGTGCTTCCACTATCGCCCTGTCGATGTAAAGGCCAACCCCCTTGGACGGCGCGTAACCCACCTCACCGGGACCTCGAATTGGGTAGAAGGGCTCGAAGAGGTGAAGCTGACGCTCCGGACGTATCGCAGGCCCCTGATCGTGCACCACTATCCGCACCTTCCCGTCCTGAAAGGTAAGTGTGAGGTCCACATTGGTTTCCTCTGGTGCCGATCGCAGGGCAACCTGCACAAGATCCTCCAGCACGCGCCGCAGCCGGACGCGATCTCCGTCCACCATCGCCGGGCGTCCGTCGTGAAACAGCACCCTTCTCCCTCCAGTGCCGTCCACCGAGGCGACCACCTGTTTAGCCAAGGCGGACAGATCGAAGCGCTCGCGGTGCAATTCCGGCTGCCCAGCCTGAAACTCCGCTACTTCTAGCAAGTCTTGAACCAACCTTGCCAACCTCTCGGTTTGCTGCCCTAGTCCATCCACCATACGCCGCACTTGAGCATCTTCCTCAGGGATCAGCCGCGGCAGCAGTTGTGAGTAGCCCTTGATGGAGGTCACCGGAGTTCGCAACTCGTGGGCTGCGTCCCTAAGAAACTCTTCACGAAGTTCGAGAGCCCCCTGCACCTCCTCGTACAGCCGTGCGTTCTCCAGGGCCGCGGCAAAGAGATCTGCCAGCGTTGCGATGAAATCCACCTGTCGTTTTTCGAAATGGTGCCTTTGCCGAGTCGCCACATCCAAGACACCCACAAGCCTCTCTCGGCTGATCAGGGGTACGGCGAGCAGGCTTCTGTGCCCCTCTTTCTCCGCCACCCTCCTGGCCAGCTCGATCCGAGTCGCAGGTAGATCCTCCATGGATTGGACCTGCATGGTGGAGGCCGCGATGGCGGTGACCATTGGGGCGTCAAAGGATATTCGCGCCATCCGTGCCGCTGTCTCGTTGGAAATGCCGCTGTGAGCCAGCAGGCGAAGTTCCCGCTTCTCAGGATCCGCGGAAAACAACGAGATGGCGTCGACGCCAAGAAGGGCGATTCCCTGGCGAATCACCAGTTCAGCAATCGGCTCAACCCTGAGTTCGTGGGCCAGGGCGGCGGCGACCCGAGCTATCGCCTCCCACTGCTCCGCCCGCTGCCGGCTCTCCGCCTGGTTCGCGGCCCGTTCCACAGCCGTTCCAACCCTCTCAGCCATCGCCTCCAGGAAACGCGCCTCGGCATCGGTGAGATCCCGTCTCAGCAGATAGCCCAGAAAGAACAAGCCGATCGGCTGCCGGTCGGCCATGATCGGGACACCCAGGATAGTTCTGATCCCTCGATCCTCGAGGCGTGGAGGGATCCGCAGGCCCAGACTCTCGGCGTCACCGGCCTTCAGGAGACGCTGGCTCGCGAGAGGCAATCGGGCAACTTCGCTAGAAAAATGAACCAC
>DAHXJB010000464.1:0-13658 GCA_027372455.1 Chloroflexota bacterium
CCCATCCACCAGAACGTGGTCGAACGGTGAAACTCGCGACAGGGCTCTGCGCATCGCCAGATGAGAGGCAGCCAGGACGTTGAGCTCTTCTATCTCCCCAACTGAAGCGGCCGCAACGCCTACAGCCACGGCCTGGCGCTGGATCTCGACGAATAGCCGCTCCCGCTGCGATGCGGACAGGGTCTTGGAGTCGCGGACCCCCTCGATCATCTCGCAGCCAACGGGCAGCAGGCAGGCTGCCGCGACCACGGGACCGGCCAGCGGGCCCAGTCCGGCCTCATCCACCCCCACCACTCGGGCACAGCCGGCTCTCCACAGGTCACGTTCTCTATTGAGGCTGGGGGCCACCACCATCCAACCGCTCTTTCCCCAGAAAGCCCTCCATGGCGCCTGGATCTTCTATCAACCCTCCGCCATTGTAGCAGCAATCGCCAGCATGGCACACCGGGACGAGGTCATTGCAAGCCGAGGAATCCCTTTTGATGTTCTGACCATCCAGGTGTGGACGATCATCAGCGAACGTGGGGTTCGCCTTGGGGCGAGAAGATGAAAATGGGGAGTGCGGAGATCCGCACCCCCCACACTCTAGGCATGTTAGCCCTGTGAAGAGGTCCGACGAACGACCGGAGGACGCTTCTCTTTGATGCGTGCCGCCCGGCCGACGAGGGCACGAAGATAGTAGAGGCGAGCCCTCCGTACCAGACCGCGACGCATCACATCCACTCGGTCCACTCGGGGGGAAGCGAACGCGAAGGTACGCTCGACCCCGACACCGTGACTGACCCGTCTCACCGTGAAGGTGCCATCGGGCTGACGGGGCTTAGCCAAGCGGGTGACTACGCCCTCGAAGTTCTGAAGCCTCTCACGGCCTCCTTCGATTACCTTTACGCCTACCCTAACCGTGTCCCCTGGACCAAAATCGGGGATGTTAGGATTGCGCTCGACGCCCAGAGCCTGATTGGGATTGATCACTGCCTACCCCCTGGCCAGCACAACTTACTGAACACAAAATGCCGAGCGATTATAGCATGAGCTTAGCCACCTAACAACCCTTGTTAGCGACTGGACGTATCGCCCGGGTAGGGCGTTTGCCGCCGCGTGGCATCCTGGACCCGACGATCGATCTGCTCAAGCTCCTCAGCTTCGAGTATCGACTCCAGCCGCTTCACGACCTCCGCGCCCCGATTCACCTTCTCCCAATCGCTCCCCAAAGATCGGAGCAGTTTCAGGGCAAAGAGGCTTTCACGTAGCAACTCGAGATCTCCAGCCGTCCGACGAACCAACTCGGCTCGCGCGGTGGGTTCAACCTTGGGCACGTACCCGGCCTTCTTCAGCGCCTCAAGCAGCTTCCAGAAGCGATCTGCTGCGACGCGATAGACGCGGGCGCCCAGACGTGACTGGAGATTCTCGGCGAACTCCGGCGCAGTCGCGAGCAACTCAGCATCCTCCTCGGTAGACGCGGTTACCAGGGTAGCTCCCTCCAACAGGAAGCGGCCGTACCCCGACGCCCACTCCTCAGCCCGCTCTGTTACTTGCGCGGGTAGATCGGGACCCACCAGCGTCTCCAGTGCCCTTCGCAACTCATCCCAGGAGCCTCCCGCTTCGAGCCCTGCCAGCAACGAAGCCCTCGTGACTCGGTACCGGCTCACCTTATCCCGGCTCAACAGCTCCATGTAGGGTTCCATGCTGTAGAGCAGCCTGAGGTCCCCGGGAACGGGCACCGCCAGCCGAATGGAGTCTTCCACCAATATCTCGGGCTTCGCGGCCACCTCACCCGGTTCGTCCGCGATTTCGTCTCCAATCCATCGAAAACCCACCGCCCTCCCGCCCGGGCCAAGCCCCCATTCAACCAGCCCTAACCAGTGAAGAGGTCCGCGTAGCAGGTAGCGGATCCATTCGCCCTCCACGACGTTCCAGCTGTCGGGTCCATACAGCTCCAAACCGGTGGACAGCTCCACCACGGCAAAGGATGGAGACGCGTGATCCTCCCTCAGGAAGTCCGGGTCATGGAGACGAACGCTCTCGCAGAAGCTGTCCTCGTCGATCCAGCCCTCTATGGCCATCTCGGACAGATTGTGCACGAGAAGTCGCCGAGCGGCGGTCTCGTCGATCCTTCCCGCCCCCAGCATCTGTTTCACCTTCCCGGCGGCCGCAAGCTCGCTCCAGCCCCTGTCCTTCAGGTACCGATCGATCAACCTCCCGCGGATCTCGCCAGGCTGTTCTGCCAGCAGTCTCCCCGCGGCTCTAGCGGGCCGCAGGAACTCGCCTTTCCGTGCCAACCAACCACCCTGTAGACAGAGGTGAATGAGAAACCTCCAGCGCTCTTCCCAGCGCCCCACCAGCAGATCAGTAGACAGCGAGGTGACCTCCCGCTCCAACTGTCCCAGTAGCGCCCGCGACATTTCACCTCGCAGCTGCGACTGGGGCTGGCGGCGGACGAAAGACAGAAGGCAGAAGAGGTCAAAAGGGACAGTTCGCCTGGCCACAGTGTCAGGTTGTTGGGTGGAACGAACATCCAGGATTCGTTCAGCTACAGAGGCTGGGAGAAACCCGCTGAGGGCAGAGTGCAACTCCTCTGGCAGATAGTAGACCTCGCCCCTCCAGGAACCCTTGGCCGCGAAACCTCGGAAGAGAAGACCCTTTTGCAACAAAGAAATGGTGGGTCCTTGTTCGCCTCGATCGGCGGCATCGCCATCACGATGCCGCGGGAATCGCCGCTCGAGCACGAAAGCCTTCACCATCCAGTCCTGGTCCCGAAGCTGCTGAAGCAGGCAAATCTCCTCCGCGGACAGGGTTCTCAGGAATCCCGCCAACCACTCTTCGTCCAGCAAACGGCCCAGAAGAAGTTGGGCCAGCTCGGAGCGCAGCAGATCCTCGCCAACGACCAGCCGATGGTTCACGGCTATTTTGCGCAGCAGAGCCAGGGTGCAGTCTCGAAGCCCATCTTGCAGTCTCATGAGGCTAGTCGCCGGCCTTGACAGTAGCTGTTGAGGCGGGGAAAATGCAATAGCTACCACGCGCGATCAGGTGAGGGATATCGATGTCCAACCTCGCTCCAGAAGTCACTCGATTGGTGTTGGGACCGCTCCAGACCAACTGCTATCTGCTGGTCTCACCCGCCGACCGAAGCGCCATGGTGATCGATCCCGCGGACGACGCCGAGCGAATCACGAAAGCGGCCCAGTCGAAGGGCGCGCGCATCGATCAGATACTGCTGACCCACGCTCATCCGGATCACATCGCGGCGCTTCCCGACCTGCGGCGAGCGACGAATGCGACAGTGCTTCTCCACCGGCTTGACGCCGACCTGCTTCGCCGGCACGGTCGGGCCTACGGGATCAGGGATCAGCAGTTGTCCGAACTGCTGCCCGACGTCTACCTTGAAGGAAACGAGGAACTACGCATCGGGCAGTTGACGGGAACGGTGATCCATACACCCGGCCACACGCCGGGAAGTATCACCTTGCGTGCGGGCGACCTCCTCTTCACCGGCGACACTCTCTTCGCCCAGGGGGTTGGCCGTGTTGACCTGCCTGGCGGAGAGCCCCAGAGCCTCTTGCAGAGCATCCAGAGTCTGTTTGCTCTGCCGGATGAGTGCACCATCTTTCCCGGTCACGGCCCATCATCGACTATAGCTGCCGAGAAGCGCGACAACCCCTACGTCTGAGCAGTTCCCTGCGCCTTTCTCATGGTGATCGCGCTTTGATGGCATCGCGAATCGCGGGCAGCATTGGAACCAGCTGCTTCTTCCGCGAGAGAATGCCCGGGAAGGCCATGGTGTGACCGTCCTCCTCCAGGGGCCGCCCCAGCGCTTCCGATACCTCTCTCTCGTGACCCTCCACCAGCATTTCCGATTGCTCGTGGGCGATGTCCATCATCATAAGGATCACGCTGGCGTAGCGACGCTCGTCCTTGAGACTGCGCATTTCCTCCAAGAGCTGCCGTCTCATTGCCGCCACTGCCGCGGCATTCACCGTCTCGACGCTGGAGACGCCGAAACGAAGATCGCCCAGCAGGAACTCCTTGAAGTCGGCGAGCAGCAGATCCCTGGGGCTCTTTCCGGCCACATCCGAAGCCGCCGAGAGAACCGCTCGCCCCAGCTCATTGATGTCCACCCCGGCCCGTTCGGCCAGCTTCTCAGCCGCCCTGCGGTCCTCCTGTGTGCAGGTAGGGGACTTGAACAGAATCGTGTCGGTGAGGATAGCTCCCAGCATGATCCCCGCGATCGCCCTGGGGATCTGGACCATGTTCTCGCGATACAGCTTGTAGATGATCGTGTTGCTGGAGCCCAGCGGCTCGAAGCGCAGGTAGACTGGGGCATCGGTTCGGATGTCGTAGACCCGGTGGTGGTCGATTATTGCAACAATCTCGGCCTCTTCAAGCCCCTCCACCGACTGGCTCCGCTCGTTGTGGTCCACCAGCACGACCCTCTGCTTCGGAGGGCGGAGCACGCCGCTTCGCGACACTATCCCGGTAACCTTTCCTTCCGGGTCCACTACCGGCAACACCGGCTGGCGAGTTAGAAGCGGTCGAGCATCTTCGAGCAGTTCGTCCTCCTGAGCCGACAACACATCAGTGGTCATGACGTGGCGAACGGGGATGCTCAGATTCAGCAGCTGCACAGTCTTGAATGTGTGGTGCCGCGAACTGATGATGGTGACATTCTTCTCCCGCGCGCTCTGAAGCACCTCTTCATCCACGGGGAAGCCGCCTGTGACCACGATGGCGCTGATGCCCTGCTCTATGGCCAGCTTCTGAGCGTCGGCTCGGTCACCGATCACCATGAGCGACTCGGGATCGATTCGATGGACCATGGACTCCAGACTCATGGCGCCGACGAAAACCCTATCCCAGCCTCGCCTACCGTTGCCATCCACCAGCAACTGTCCACCGAGGGCCCTCACGACGTTCTCCAGGTTCAGCGGTATCTCCTCGTTGAGCGAGAGCCCCACGCCCCCCATGAACAGATTGGCGAAGCTCTCCACCTGGATCAGGCCACACAACCGCCCATCGTTGTCCACCACAGGAAGAGCGGCTAGCTCTCTCTCCTGCAGCGTCCACCCCACGTCGTACAGCGAGTCCTCCTTGTTCACCGTGGGAGCGGGAGCAACCATCACGTCATCGACTCGTGCCTTCACATCCTGGATGTAGACAGGCGGTGGGACCGCGAAGCGGTTCAGCAGATACTCGGTCTCTTTTCGCAGTTCCCCCTGCCGGGCGGCCACAGCATCCTCGTTGCCCATCGCTTGAAGAAGGTGCGCGTAAGCGATAGCACCGCAGATGGCATCGGTATCGGGGTGCTTGTGGCCGACAACGTAAAGGCGCCTGCTCATCAGTTACCCCTCGTGGCGGCCTTGGCCTCGTGCGAAATCCGCAACAACTCCCTGGTGGCGTTGGCTACGTTAGGTTGCGCGAAAACGGCGCGGACCACGGCGACCGAGTCGGCACCAGCCTGAAGAACCGCTCCGCAGTTGCCCGCGTCTATGCCGCCGATGGCCACGAGAGGCTTAGTTGTGGCAGACCGGACCCTTCGCAGCAGGTCCATACCACCTAACTCCGCGTCCACTTTCGTCGGAGTCGCGAAAATGGCGCCGACGCCGAGATAGTCCACGCCGGCCTTTTCGGCCTCCGACAACTCATCCACGGCCGAGATCGAGAGGCCGATCAGCTTCTCTGGACCCAGCAGGCGCCGGGCCTCTTCCGGGGGCAGATCGGTCTGTCCCAGGTGTACCCCATCGGCATCGGCACACCAGGCGAGGGCGAGGTCATCATTCACCAGGAACAGGGCGTTCCACTCAGCGCACAACGCCTTCATCGTCCGCGCTTCGTCGAGGAGCAGCCGTTTGGAGGTAGACTTGTCCCTGAGCTGAAGCACTCTGGCACCAGCCGCCAACGCCTCGGCCGCGGCAGCGATCCGCCGCTCAGAGGGGACAGCGTCCTCCGTGACCAGATATACACGGCTCTCCACCAACAATCGCAACATCCGTTCTCTGCTTTGAGACATGGCTGCTCCTTCCATCTCCTTGATCCCGCCGGCGGACCTGCGTGGCCATGCGGCGATTATATGTCGCGCCACGAAGGGGTTTCAACGACACACCCCGAAGGGATGATACCACTCATCCCTTCGGGGTGGTTCAGAACGATTCCTCTAGCAGACTATAGAGAGCCAGTGCGGCTCTAAGCCGCGGCGTGGCCGCTCTTATGGGCCGCCTCCGCTGTCAACTGCGCCTTGCGCGCTCTGTGCAGCGACTTCGCGGCCAGCTGCTCGACAATCTCCCCATACAGTGGGGAGAGACTCAGGCGGTACAAACGCTCCACTGACGCCTTCGTGCCGGGATCAGTACTGAGGCCGTACTCCATCTCACTGCTGGAGTCAGCCTGGTGCTTTATCAGCAAACCGGCTCGGACGAGGGCCTCCAGGGCTTCCTCGGTGCGCTCCAAGCACCTCAGGCCCAGTTCTTCCGAGAAGTAGTTCACGTTGCCACGCACTGCAGGTTTGTCTCGAAGGTACCGGAGAATGTTATATCTGGCCAAGTCGTCGACATCGTGCTCCAACAACTGTTCCAGATCGGGATCCAGCCTGACGCTGAGCATGAAACCGAGCACCTCCTAGCTCGTTCCTCTTTGATAGCGAGGCCGAATGCACGGGGAAAACAACCTGCTAGAGGCGACGATCCGGAGAGAAGACAGGGGCGCGCCATACACCGGGCGACATCAGCAACCATACCCGGCTGAAGGCGACCCATTTCGCTCGTCCTCTTTCCCGTGCCTACGAGGTTAGCTGACGGGCTCGGGCTGAAAGAGTAGCCCTACGTGCGCCTCCCGCACGATTCGCCCCATTCCTTGGTTCCCCCGCTCCCTGGACAGGAACTCGGCCCGCGACGTGTGCTCACTTTTATGCAACTGAAGGCACTATACCACTCGCCTCGTGGTTGTCAAGCACCCCCGCTCGGCAAAACAGCAGCGGTCTCTCGAGCCGGTGTCTCAGGGCACTCAACCTGCGCACCCCTTGCTCCTGCTAGCCCGTCCACGGCAAGTTCACAGGCATTCCCCGTGCCTCTTCCGGGAGCCCATGGCAGAACCATCAGGCGCTACCGTGCAACTGACCGGTTTGACGAATTGTCCTGCCAATGGCGAGAATAGTTGAGGACAGGACGACGCAACAGCAAGCAGGGACCCTCCCGCATGAGAGAAAGCGGGCAATGGTGGGGGAACGGTATCTCGCATGCCGAGGATTGAGCGCTCGATCTTGGTGAAAGCTCCCGTGGAGGAAGTCTTCGAGTTCGTCGCGGACTACCGCAACACGACGAGATACCAGCGACACTTCTCCAGGTTCGACCCAATCGGTCCGCCGGCTCGCGGGTTGGGACTCACCGTGGACGCCAGGGGGCGGTTCAAGGGAATACCCATGCACGCCAGGCTGCGAGTCACGGAGTTCGTGGAGAACGAAAGGATCGTATCCAGCTCTATCGAGGGGCTGAAGAGCGCGGCCATCTGGAGATTCGATCGGGAAGGCGAGCAGACGAGAGTTACCTTCACGGCCAGCTACGCTTGGCCGGTTCCCATACTGAGCGCTGCCCTGAGAAGGATGCTAGCAGAGGAACTGGTCTCGATGACTGAGTCCTCCCTCGCGGAACTCAAGAGGCTGGTAGAGGAAGTGCATGGCAGGCGCGCCCTACAGACGCCTGCTCAATAGCTCGCGCCCCGCCGACTGGAAATCATGTGAGTTGTAGAACTCCAACGCCGGCTCGGTCCGCGGTGTAACCACCTCGATTGCCTGGATCGCCTCCGCCTTGCGTCCCGCCGCTATGCAGTGGTCCAGCAGGGTCGTCCCGATCCCGTGCCGCTGCAATCGGAAATCCACCCCCAGTTCCTCAACCCGCATGACCTTGCCAAACCACCAGCTGTGGTAGGAGCAAAAGGCGAAACCCACCACCAGACCATGCTGCTCGGCCACAAAACAGCTTCGACCGCATACCGACCAGAGCTCGCGAAGCCGGGACCGTGCCCTATCATAGCTCCACTCCTCCTGGTATGGAGGAGAGTTGAAGATTTCGGCGTACAGCTGTGCGCAACGCGTGAGATCTTCTTCTCGAACCGGCCTGATCTCCATGCTGCTGCTCCTTCCGATGAGAAACCGTCTTCTGGAACCACCAGAGATACCAACAGCCCGGTCCGCTTTGGGGCCGGGAGATCATCTATTACAGCCCCGCAGGGCCGGTTTGTCAAGGTCTGAAGCGCTATGCTATACTCTTGTCAACTCAAGTACATTAGTAAGAGAAACCCAGAATCCCCGGGAGGTTTGTCACGGTGCCACTGACGAAGGACGAAAAGCAAGCCACGCTGGAGCAATTCAAGATCCACGACACCGATACCGGCTCCTCTGAAGTGCAGGTTGCCCTCCTCAGCCGGCGCATCGACCAGCTGGTGGAGCACCTGAAGACTCACAAGCACGACCACCATTCGCGCCGTGGGCTGTTGATGTTGATCGGTCAGCGGCGGCGCCATCTGGCGTACCTCAGCCGCAAGGACAATCGGAAGTACCAGGCGTTGATTGCTCAGCTTGGTCTGCGAAAGTAGTGCAGCTGGCACCTTGGATTCCCGACCATGGGGGATAGGTCTGGGCTTTTTCCAGAGGAGACGCAATGACGGACATCTTTGAAACCGTCCTAGGTGGTAGGCAGCTCTCCATTGAGACCGGCAAAGTCGCGGGGCTTGCCGACGGGGCTGCCATGGTCCGCTACGGCGATACCATTGTCTTGGCTACAGCCGTTAGCTCTGATCAACCTCGAGAGGGGGTGGACTTTTTCCCCCTGACGGTAGACTACGAAGAGAAGATGTATGCCGCTGGGAAAATACCCGGCGGATTCATCAAGAGGGAGAGCCGGCCGAGCGAGCAGGCGATCCTGGCCGCAAGATTGACCGATCGACCCATCAGGCCACTCTTCCCCAAGGCATATCGCAACGACGTGCAAATCATCCTGACCGTGCTTTCCGCGGATCAGGAGAACGACCCCGCCATCATGGGCACCATCGCGGCATCGGCAGCCCTGTCCATATCGGACATACCGTTTTTTGGCCCCGTCGCAGCCGTCAAGGTGGGGTACATCAACGATGAATTCGTGCTGAACCCCGCCCTGGCGCAGCTGGGCTACAGCAGGCTGGATCTCACGGTCTCGGGAACGGCCGATGCCGTGATGATGGTCGAGGCCGGCGCCCAGCAGTTGCCGGAAGATGTTGTCCTGGAAGCCATCCAGTTCGCTCATCGCGAGATGCAGCCCGCCATAGAGCTGCAGAAGAGAATGGCAGACGCACTTGGGAAGCCAAAGCGGCCATACTCCGAGGTCGAGGTCCCGGAGGAGACGCGCGCGGCGGTAACGGCTTTCGTGAAGGATAGGCTGGCAGCAGCGGTCAACAACCCGGACAAGGCATCCCGTGAGGAGGCGACCAGCCTTCTGAAGCGCGAAGCCATCGAGTCCCTCATGGAGAACCACGATCCCGTCCTTGTCGCGAAGGTATTCGACGAACTGCACAAGGCGGAGGTTCGAACCGCCGTGCTGGAGCGTGGGGTCAGACCCGACGGCCGAGGACTGAAGGACATTCGGGCGTTGAGCGCCGAGGTCGGGCTTCTGCCCAGAACCCACGGCTCGGGGCTGTTCACCCGTGGCCAGACGCAGGCGTTGTCGGTGGCGACCCTCGGCTCCATGGGTGACGAACAGATCATAGACGGCATTGGTCTCGATGTCTCCAAACGCTACATGCACCATTACAACTTCCCGCCCTTCTCCACGGGCGAAGTCAGGCCGTTGCGTGGAGCGTCTCGCCGAGACATCGGTCACGGTCACCTCGCCGAGAGAGCCCTGGCAGCAGTTATCCCAGACGAGTCAGACTTCCCCTACACAATTCGCGTGGTCTCCGAGATCCTGTCCTCCAACGGTTCCACCTCCATGGCCAGTGTTTGCGGTAGCACCCTCGCCCTCCTGGACGCGGGTGTCCCCCTCAAGGCCCCGGTGTCGGGTATCGCGATGGGCCTGGTGATCGGTAAAGATGGCAAGTACGCGATCCTCACCGACATCCAGGGGCTAGAGGACGCCCTTGGCGACATGGACTTCAAGGTCACAGGCACCACGGCGGGCATCACCGCCCTGCAGATGGATATCAAAGTGAAGGGCATTACACCCGAAATCATGGATAAGGCCCTCGCTCAAGCTCACGAGGCACGGGAGCAGGTGCTGGGGGTGATGCTCAACACGATTTCGGAACATCGTCCCCAGCTCTCGCCATATGCGCCTCGGATGATCAAGATTCAGATCAACCCGGACAAGATCCGGGAGGTGATAGGCCCAGGCGGCAAGATGATCCGCAAGATCATCGACGAGACCAAGTGCACCATCGACATCGAGGATGACGGAACCGTAGTCATCGGCTCCACCATCGCGGAGAACTCGGACAAGGCCATCAAGATGATCGAGAGGCTGACTCGCGAGGTCGAGGTGGGGCAAACCTACACCGGAACTGTCACCCGAATCCTGCCCTTCGGTGCCTTTGTGGAGGTTCTGCCTGGCAAGGAAGGGCTGATCCACATCTCGGAACTGGAGGAACACCGGGTAGCTCGGGTCGAGGACGTGGTAAACGTGGGCGACGAGGTCACCGTGGTCGTCACGGAGATCGACCGCCAGGGTCGCATCAATCTCTCACGACGGCAAGCCCTTCCCGGCGCTAAGCCTCGGCCGCCTGCGGCGGCGGGCGCGCTGCGGGGCGGCGGTCCTTCAGGACACCCCCGAGGGCACGAAGGCGAGGGTCGGTCACCGGATCGACCTCACCGACCGGAGAGGCGAGAACCCTACGATGGCCCGGAAGGGCCGAGGCGACCCTTCGGCGGCAATCGCTAGTAGTACGAACGATATGGGTCGGGGCGCCGGGCATCCCGACCCACCTCGAAGCAGCTTTCCCTGGATGGGGTGCACTTCAGCCAGGGGAAAGGTGGACATGATCAGGGAAAGCTGCTTAGCCCACGGGGATATCCTCTCCTCATCCAGCCCAGCAGCCTCTAAGGATTCCATCTCTACTTGTACGCAATGGAGGGCCGGAAGCATGGCGGTTAGCACCCCCATCAAGGTAGTCGTTTCTGGTGCCCTTGGCCGCATGGGCAAGGAAGTCGTAGGGGCCGTGTGCGCCGACCGAGAACTGGATATGGCAGGCGCCATCGACAAGAAGGCGGTGGAGGAATACCTCTCCCTTCCAAACGGTATGGGGCTGGTCCCGATCAGCAAAGACGTGGAGCCGATGCTGCTTCGGGTGAGGCCCAATGTGATGGTGGACTTCACAAGTCACGAGTCTGTCATGGACAACATCCGAACCGCGATCAGCCACGGGGTGTTCCCCGTCGTGGGAACCACAGGCATCTCTCAGCAGGACCTGCGGGAGATCGAGCATCTGTGCCAACAGAACGACATCGGCGCCATAGTGGCGCCGAATTTCGCGATAGGCGCCAACCTCATGATCCACTTCGCCCGGCTCGCGGCCAGATTCTTCCCCGCCGCCGAGATCATCGAGCTTCACCACCAGGGAAAGTCAGATGCTCCCTCGGGGACAGCAATCAAGACAGCCGAAGAGATGAGCCGGGCGAGGGGAACGAGATTTGAGGATGGTCAGACCAAGAAGGTGGCACTCGAGGGCGCTCGTGGAGGCGAGGAAAGCGGCATACACATCCACAGCGTGCGGCTGCCCGGCCTGGTGGCCCATCAGGAAGTGCTGTTTGGCGGACAGGGCGAGACCCTGCTGGTTCGCCACGACTCGGTCAGTCGCGAGTCGTTCATGCCGGGTGTGATCATGGCGATAAAGGAGACACCCAGGATACGAGGCCTCGTCCATGGCCTCGACCGACTAATGGGCCTGCAATGAGGTGAACACAATGTCCCAATACCGCGTGGCTATCCTCGGCGCGACCGGTATGGTCGGCCGTGAATTCATCAAGATCCTTCAACAGCGGGATTTCCCCGTTTCTGACCTGGTTCTGCTGGCCTCGGATCGGTCGGCAGGTAAGACAGTGTCCTTTGGATCGCAGGATATAGTCGTCCAGGAGACCACCCCCGAGTCCTTCAGGGACATAGATATCGTCCTGGCGTCGGCAGGTGCCGAGATCAGCAGGGAGTTTTCTCCAATCGCGGCCGCGGCAGGTGCCGTGGTTGTAGACAACAGTCGCGCTTTCCGCATGGAGCCGGATGTGCCGCTGGTTGTACCTGAAGTGAATATCATGGATGCCAAAGAGCACCACGGCATCATCGCCAACCCCAACTGCTCCACCATTCAGATGGTCGTGGCCCTGAACCCGATTCATCGGGCGAACCCCATCCTCAGGGTCATCGTTGACACCTATCAGGCCGTGTCTGGGACCGGGTCCAATGCCGTGGACGAACTGATGGATCAGAGCAAGGCGGTGGTGAGCGGCGCACTGGCCGAGGCCCGAGTCTATCCCCACCAGATCGCCTTCAACCTCTTCCCCCACATAGAGCCATTCCAGGAGAATGGCTACAGTCGAGAAGAGATGAAGATGCTTCTCGAGACTCGAAAGATAATGCATGCGCCGGAGATCCTCGTGTCCGCCACGACCGTGCGGGTCCCGATCTCGATCGGCCATTCCGAGGCCGTTCACATCGAGTTGACCAACCCAATGACCCCGGCTGAAGCACGTGAGATACTGGCGAAGGCTCCTGGTGTCGTGGTCATGGACGATCCGGCGAACAACGTCTATCCGACCCCATGGTTCGCGGCCGGCAGGGACGAGACATTCGTGGGCAGGGTTCGGCAGGACATTTCCCACCCCACTGGTCTTGCCATGTGGATCGTGGCGGACAACATTCGGAAGGGCGCCGCCCTCAACGCCGTCCAGATAGCCGAGGCGCTGATCCAGAACGGCTGGCTGTGATGCGGCTGGACCGACGTGTTAGGAAGCGTAAGCAATCTATGACAGAAAGGGGTATACAGTACAAAAGATGGCAGCTTTTGGACGCGTCCTCACCGCAATGGCAACCCCTTTTGACGAGGCAGGGCACGTGGACTACCAGCAGGCCCGCCGGCTCGCCGTGGCACTGGTGGAGAGCGGATCCGACGGACTGGTAGTAACCGGTACGACCGGAGAGTCGCCAACCCTCAGTACCGAAGAGAAGTTGAGGCTTTACTCCGAGGTGAGGTCCGCGGTTGGGGATCGAGCTTCGGTCATCGCCGGGACCTGCAACTACAATACGGCCGAGAGCATCGAGCTCAGCCTGGAGGCCCAGAAGGCGGGAGTCGATGGCATCCTGGGCACCGTTCCCTACTACAACAAGCCACCCCAGGAAGGGCTATTCCAGCACTTCAAGACCATCGCCGAGGCCGTGCCTCTGCCGATGATCCTCTACAACGTCCCTACCCGAACGGTGACAAACATGCTGCCGGAGACCACGATCCGGCTGAGCGAGATCGAGAACATCGTGGGGATTAAGGAGGCCAGCGGTAACCTGGATGGGATCTCCAAGATCGTCCAGAACTCGAGCCAGGGCTTCCTCGTCTGGAGTGGCGACGATAGCAGCACCCTGCCGATCCTCTCGGTGGGGGGTTACGGGATCGTCAGCGTGGCCAGCCACCTGGTGGGCAAACAGATCCAACGGATGATCTCA
>DAHXJB010000490.1:0-2790 GCA_027372455.1 Chloroflexota bacterium
GCTGGGCGGATCACGAAGGATCCCTTCCCCATAGCGATCGACGAAGTACTGAAGGATCTCCTCGCGCGACTCCCCCTGCTGCAGCCTCTTTGTGATCAAAGCCCGCATTTCCTGGGCAAGAGGGGCCGATGATTGTTCCACCCCTGATCCGCAGGTTCGTGCCTGGGGCATCACCTGATGGGTGAATGGCTTAGGACTGCGAGATGGGAGGCAACTGCCTCTTGGATGCAGATTTCGGTCGACCCCGGTACACTTGGCCAGGGGGAGGAGGTGTGCCGTGCGAAAGAGCAAGCTGCTACCCAGGGGCGTGGAGATAGGGTTCGAGGGTGGTCTGGAGGAGGAGGTGACCGCCCACGCCGGAGTAGTGCTCTTGGTGGAGACTGGCCGGCGTAGCGGGGTGATGGAGAAGGCGGATCTGGTGCTCCCGTCCAAAAGGAACCCAAAGGGGCTGGGGCAGGCCCAGATGGTGGAGTCCTTCGTGATCCTCTCTGCCCTGGGAGGGGAGTGTGTGGAGGATTTCCAGACGCTGCGGGCTGACCTCGGCCTCGAAGCCATGGTGGGGTACGAGCTTCCGGCTCCTTCCACCGGTCGTTCGTGGTTGGACCGGTTCCATGACGAGGACGCACTGTCGGGGCGGCCCTCTCAAGGGAGCTTCATACCGAGGGAGTCGGCGGGGCTGGAGGGGCTCCGGGAGTTGGTGCGCCAATCCCTTCGGGCCTACTTCTCGGCGGTAAGTCTCGGTCGGGCGCTGACCATGGATGTGGACGCCCACTTCGTAGTCTCGGCCAAGCGGGAAGCTTTGATGACCTACGAGGGCTTTCGGGGCTACGGGCCGCTCATCGTGACCTGGGCGGAGACGGAGCTGGTGCTGGCCGATCAGTTCAGGGATGGCAACGTGTCCCCTGGCAAGGGGATCAAGGAATTGGTGGACGAGGCCTACGATAGCCTGCCCGCCCATCCTGAAGGGTGGGTTGTCTCGGTGAGGAGCGACTCGGCCGCCTACGACGTGGACGTGCTGGACCACTGGAACGAGCGGGGGTGGCGATTTGCGGTCAGCGCCGACATGACGAGGCAGTTGCGCACCGAAATTGGCCACCTACCTCCTCAGGATTGGCAGCTGTGGGAGGTGGAAAAGGGGGGATTTGTCCGCGAGTGGGCGGAGGTGCCTTACGTCCCCAGCAGGGCGGGGGAGAAGAAAGACACGAAGCCTTACCGCTACCTGGCCATCCGGATACGCTCCCCTCAGGGGGTGCTGTTCAGCGACGGGAACAAGGTGAAGACCTTCGCCGTGGTCAGCCACTTGACACAGTAAGCTCTGTGTGGTGGAATTGCTGCACCAATGCTAGCCTGCAGCAGGAACTGCACCAAACCCTATTCCTCCCGTTACTGGAGTGAAGCGCGGGTGACGCAGGGTCCACTATTCGACGCTATTGCCGAGCGCAGCAAGACCTTTACCGACGCCCAACAACGCATCGCGGAGTTTGTGCTGCGCCATATGACGCAAGTGGCTTTCTTGAACGCCCGCGAGCTCGGAGAGGCGGTGGGCACCAGCGAGTCCTCGGTGATCCGCTTCGCTTACTCCGCCGGCTTTGACGGCTATCGCGCGCTCCAGTCTGCCGCCCAGGAGATGGTCAACTCCCAGTTGACGATGCGGCAACGCTTCCTTCAGCGTCACCAGACCGACCGCGACGTCGTGGCGACCACCATCCGCAACGATATCAAGAATCTCGAAGCCTTGGGCCACTCGCTGAGCAGTTCAGAGGTCGAGCGAGCCGCCGCGCACATCGCCGGAGCTCGCCGCTGTTATGTTGTCGGTTTCCGAGGGGCGGCAGGGCTCGCCTTGATCGCCTCCGGCGCCATCAACCAACTGCGCCATAACGGCATTCAGCTTTCCTTGGATTCGGGGGATGCCGTCGATCTGCTGGTGGGGGCAGGCCCAGACGACTGCCTCCTGGCCATCTCCTTCAGACGATACGCCCACCGGACGCTCCGCATCGCTCGATTCGCTCGCCAGCGCGGCATGTTCGTCATCGCCGTGACGGACGGCCTCTTCAGTCCGTTGCGAGAGTGCTCCAACGTCCTGCTGACGGCCGAGGTGGAGTCGCCCAACTACTGCTACTCGCTCAGCGCTCCCCTCAGTGTTATCAACAGCCTGATCCTGGCCCTCAGCCAGCAGATGGGCAGCAAGGCGGCAGATCTGATCCGAGATTGGGAGGAAACCTATCGCCAGTTCGACCTTCTCGAAGGGCTGAACAGCACGGGGGGCGATTAGATGGTCCTCGATCTCCGACGATTGATAGAGGAACGACGGCCACGGTTGGTTGCCGATCTCCAGAGTCTTCTTCGCTTCGACACCAGCCTCCCCCCGGGCCGCAACTACCCGCGGATTGTCCGTTGGCTGGAGCAGCAACTGTCCGAGCTGGGCTTCGTCTCAGAAGCGATCACGGTGCCCGAGGAACTCTGGAGTGGGCGGGCCATCGGCTTCGAGGGGCCGAGGGTGAACCTGGTTGCTCGGCGCGGGGCCGGGCGACCTCCCCTTTCGATCTATGCACATCTGGACGTCGTGCCTGCCGGCCCCGGATGGTCGGTATCGTCGTTCGAGGGGGTGGAGCGGGACGGGCGTGTCTACGGCAGGGGCGCCGGTGACACGAAGGGGTCGATAGCAAGCCTGCTCACGGCCCTGCGGGTACTGAAGACGGCCGGGTGGCCCATGGCCTTCGACCCCATCCTGCTCTTCTGCACCGACGAGGAGGGAGGCATCTACCCTGGCATACGGTACTTAGCTGAGTT
>DAHXJB010000496.1:0-4613 GCA_027372455.1 Chloroflexota bacterium
TGCCGCTCAAACATCGCTACTACCTCGATGGGGTTCTCTACCCCATCCTGAATGGCAAGGGAGCCCAGCTACCCTCCTTGCCCCACCCCGAGGGCGAACGAAACGGCACCGGCAAGCTCACTCCAGTCAACTCAAAGACCGACCGCGGAGCCCAAGACTCCTGGACCAGCACTCAGCACTCGGCCTCTAACGGAGGGCGAAACGGCTCGCGACCCAAAACCGCTGCGGAGCTGCCTCCCGAGCCCCCGGAAGTGGTTCGAGCCCTGGCCAGGGCCGATCTGCTGCCCGCTATCTACTTTATGTTCAGCCGCCGCGCTGTCGAGGAGGCCGCCGACAGCTGCCGTCGTCTGAACCTGCTGCCTTACAGCCAGACTGCCGAAGTTCGCCGCCTGACTCAGGAAAAGCTGCGCGATCTGCCAAATGAGGACCGCACCTTGCCTCAAGTGGAGCGGCTTCTGACGCTGCTCCCCAAGGGCATCGGCTTCCACCACGCCGGACTGCTCCCCCCACTGAAGACCCTGGTAGAGGAACTGCTGGCCGGCGGGCAATTGAAAGTGGTCTTCGCCACCGACACCCTGGCGCTGGGAATCAACGTGCCCGCCCGCTCCGTGGTAGTGGGAGAGCTTACCAAGTTCGACGGGCAGATCCGAAGGCCGCTATCGCCCAGCGAATACCGGCAATTGACCGGGCGGGCCGGACGCCGCGGCATGGACGCCGTGGGCTACTCTGTACTGATCCACACCCCCTGGGTCGGTCTGGATCGGGCTGTGGAAATCGCCACCGGGGAGGTAGCCCCCCTCGAAAGCGCCTTCCGACCAGGCTACAGCACCGTCCTGAACCTCCAGCAACAGACCTCCGACGAAGACAGGCTGGCTCAGATAATCGCAGGAAGCCTTCGCCAGTTTCAGGAAGGGGGAAGGCTGCGGAAACTTGCCGAGGAACGGGACGAGATCCAGGCCATCCTCGCAACCCTAACCGACGACTGTCCGGTCTGCGGCAACCCCGCGCACTGGCTGGAACAGGAGAAGATGTTGAAACGAGAGCAGGAGCGGGCGGAGTCTGCCCTGGAAGCCGCTCACGCCGACGAGGCCATCCTGGAAGAACGGCTGTCCGCCTGGCCATGGCAGCATGGGAAGAACGAGAGAAAGCAGTGGATCCGGTCGGCCTCTCCCGGCACCCTGGTCTACTCACGACAGCACGGCTGGATGGCCTTCCTCGGACCCGCTCGCGAGGGAGTGGGCTCCTTCTTCTCCAGGGATGGCATCGTCTCGTTAGCAACCTACGGGGAGCTGCACTACCTGCCGAATCCACCCTTCCATATGCCGTTGCCCGAGTCGGTATCCTCCCGAGCCGGACTCGTCGACTGGGTGGCGGACGACCTCAGCGAGCGAGAAGCCAACACGATGGCCGAGGCGCTACAGACATTGGAACTGCCAGATCTCGAGGCTCAATCCCTGGAAATGAGGGCTGCCGCCCGTGCGGAAAACGCCGAGGCCATTCGGAAGCTGGACGAGCGCATCGCCGCCGCAGAGGCTCGCAGGCAGGAGGCCGCCCGAGCCCTGGCTCAGAACCCCTACCGGAGCTGTCCCCATCGACCTCTGCACAGACGCACCGAGAGGGACCGCCGCCACTACTCGAGCCTTCTGGTCGAGACGACCCATGAACTGGATCTGGCCAGAAAGGATGCGAGCAGGAAGGCCTACAGAACCCTGCGGTCCCTCCGTTCCGTCCTGGAGCGCTTCGGCTATCTGTCCGGTGAAAAGGCCACCCGCAAGGCGGGAATGCTGATGCGGCTCTTTGACTCCAACGGACTGATCATCTCGGAGCTCCTGGACTGGGGAGTCCTGGCCGGCCTATCGGGAGCGGAGCTGGCTGAGGTGGCCTCCTGGTTCGCATTCGACAGGGATGGAGCGGGACGTCCGTTGGCCATCACGGAACGGTTGGCGAGGGTGAGAGCCGCCGCCGACACAATAGGACGGCAGGTGCTGGAGATCGAGCGGAGGAGCGGGGTGGACCTCTCTCACCCCCTGCCCGCCGACTTCCGGGGAGTTGCCCTCGGATGGGCAAACGGCTCCAGCCTGACCGATCTCAGCCAGCGCTCCGGTCTAGCTGAGGGGGACATCGTCTTCGCCCTTCAGAAGACCATCGACCTCTGCAGGCAGATCGCCCAGGCCGCCGCTCACTCCAGAACCCCCTCCGCCGTGACAACAGCAAGAGAGGCCGAGCGGCTACTTCGGAGGGGCGTGGTCGACAGCTACTACCGATGGGTCGTGGGGCAGGTCTCAGATTCGTAGCGACTCACACCTCGACCATGGGTGCAGGGATGGAGGATAGTGGTACCGCCAGGGGGAAGCATAGCCTGGATAGCGGGATTTCCCTGGAGATGCCGGTCACTGGGAACGACGTCCGGCGCCGGCGGCCATCCTCCTAACCACCTCAAGCGGTCTTCCGCAACGGCTCTCTGAGGACCTCGACAACGACGCTGTCCAGGCTCTCAGCCCCGATCCGCTCCTGGGCGTCCAGGATCTCGATACCCACCACGTGGCCATCGGCGTCAAAGTCCACAGTGATCCTTCCTCGATGTCCCTGCTTTCGGCGGGTCTTACGTCGCGCAGTTCGATGTAGATGGCATCCGCCTCGGGATCGTAGCTAATCTTCATGGTTAGGCAGCCGGTGCATCCACGTCGATGGTGATGACCGGAACCTCGTCACCCTCAGGCACCAGCAGACCGTGGGTGATTAGCCCCTCGATGTGTAGGGCTATGGCCTCCTTGGCGCGCTCGATGCATTCCTCTACTGTCTCGCCCTGGGTAAAGCAACCAGGCAGCGCAGGAATGGTGACCGAGTACCCGCCTTCTTCCGGCTCAGGGTGCAGCACGATGGTGTAGCGGTAGTGCTTCACAGTAGTCTCCTTAACTCTTCCGGCGTCAGTCCTGCCTGGGCGAGCACGCTGGTTAGGGTGCCTGGTTTCAGGATCTCGCCGGAGTGTACCGGCACCGTCACCACCCCAGGCTTATCGGAGTGGGCCAGTTGGGGATGACTCCCCCGCTGGCGCTCCGGTATCCATCCGTCCTTGCGCAACGCCCGGAGCAGCTCCGCCGCCGTGATCCTAGGCAGCCTAGTACACGTTGGCTGAAATCCATTCTCGGTTCAGACCGTCAATGGGCGGCCCGCATAGGTCCACTTGAACACCTTGGCCGTGGTACGGTTGTAGTAGTCAATGAAGGCCAGAATGCGCTGGCACAGGTCGTCAATGGAAGTGAAGCTGGCCCTCTTCAGCAGCCTGCGCACCAGGATGCTGAACCAGATCTCCACCTGGTTCAGCCAGGAGGAGTGCTTTGGCGTGTACAGGAAGCGGAGGCGGTGGCTCGGGTCGCGCAGGAAGTCCGCTCGCGTCTCCATCGACTTCAGGATACCGCGCTTGCCTTTCTCGCCCAGGTCGGTCTCAATCCCGCATTGCTCGGCCACGAAGCTGACCAGGGAGGCCGATTGGCCGATTGATGGATGTTCAGATTGTCCGCGATGAAGATCCACTTCCCCGTCGGGTCGGTGGCGACCGTTTGAGCGATGTGGGCTGTGAAGTCCTCTTCCATGCGGGTCGGTCCCACGCTGGGAGCAATCACTCGCCCGGTGGCCACCTCGAAGTTAGCTATCAAGCACTGGGTGCCGTGCCGAACATACTCGAACTCCCGCCGCTCCACCAGGCCTGGCATCGCCGGCAAGGTGGGATGGATCGGCTCCAGGGCTTGGATGCCCGTCTTCTCGTCGGTGCTGATCACATGGACGCCAGCTTCGTGCATCGCTGGGGCTTCCTCGTACACCTTACATACGGTTCTGACGTTCTCGTCGAAGGCCACCGGATCTTCGGGGGCCGAGTTGAGCCAGTAGCGGTTCAGATGCGGCTTGAGATCGGCCTGATTTTAAAAAGCGCCCCACACTACGGGGGGAGATACTGTCCACGATGCCTCGCTTGATCGCTTCATCGGCCAACTCCGAAGGAGTCCAATGGCTGACCGGACGCCCCGAATCCGAAGGGGCTTCGCAGGCTAGCGCGACGATCCCCACGATCTGCTCTACGGTGAAGGTGGCAGGCGCGCCCGCTCTGAGTTCGTCGGCCAGGACCTTCTCGATCAACGCCATCAGGGCCTTCTCATCCCCCTGGGCCTCCGCTGCCTCCAGGGCAGGAGTAGCTTCCAGCCAGCGTTGGCGCCAGTATCGCACCGTGTTCCGGTTGCTATCCAGTTCGTATGCTACCTGCTCGTTATTGTTATTGATGCTCTCTTCCAGCAGCATCCTGGCACGCCTCACCAGTCGCTGGGGGCTCTTCTGTCGACGTACCATTTGCTCCAGGATCGCGCGCACTCGTTCACTCAACTCGATCGGACTTGCACTGGGTTCAGCCATGAGATGGTTATTCATCCAAGTTCAGGATATCGTGCGCTTCCACGCACCTCACCCTGTCTATACCACCTACCGACTCAATACTTGGGCCAGGGTGTACTAGGGCTGAGCGTCAAGGTAATAGTGGATGTTGCCCGATTCGCGGCTTCCTCATGTGATCTACAGCCGTTGTGCGAGAAATGGAACCGCTTTGGGTCAGAGGCATTGGGATC
>DAHXJB010000497.1:0-2181 GCA_027372455.1 Chloroflexota bacterium
GCGAATTCCCTCACCATCTCCAGTGCCCGAAGCTGGTGCTGGATGTCCAGATTGTTCGTGGGCTCGTCAAGGAGAAGGACCCGCGGTTCCTGGGCCAGTGCGCGGGCGATGAAAACCAGTTGCCTCTGGCCCCCACTCAGCTCGCCCACGACTCGCTGAGCCATTTCCGCGTTGCCCATGAACTGGAGCACTCCGGCAACCACTTCGAGATCGTGTGGGCTGACTCCCCAGGTGATATACGGCTTGCGCCCCATGATCACCGTCTCAAGCACAGTAAAGGGGAGGATCGAGCCGCTGTCTTGGGGGACGTAGCCCACTAACCGACCCAGTTCCCGCGACCCGATGCGGGCCAGCTCCCTACCGTCCAGGAAAACCGCCCCGCTCCGGGGGGTAAGCACCCGCGCGAGACACCTCAGCAGAGTGGTCTTTCCGGAACCGTTGGGCCCGACGATGCTTGCCACTTGCCCGGGCCGTATCTCCATGCTCACGCCGCCCAGCACCTCCCGGCTCCCGTATGCGAAGTGTATATCTTGGCCAACCACTTTCATCACACCGCCCGCTGCGCGGCGACAAGCTGTCCTGGCAAACGATCACGACCTGTCGCCGCACCCTCGTCATCTCTCAGGGTACACCCACTTGCCGCGGAACTCCTGGCCGAAGAAGTCCTTCAGCATTGCCCGATGGATCGCCTCCGGGTCCACATCCTGGAAGAGGTTGGGGTGCAACCAGTTGGCCAGGTACCAGACGCCAGCAGCGCTCCTTGGCGTGCGAAGGAAGTTCCCGATCACGTACACGCGGTTCTCTTTCACTGCCCTGGTCCCTGCCAGGCCCGCCCGCGAGCATATCTCGTCGTGCACGGCTTTCATCCCAGCCGTGCTGGTGACGTCGAACCCCGCCAGCTCACTCGACTGAACGATCTTGACTATGACGTCGGGATTCGCCTGCAGGATCCACTCTGAGTTGATCACGGGGTGGCCCGATGTCTCCTCCTTGATTAGGTTGACGCCACCCGCGCGATCGACCAGCCAGCTCTCCTCCCTATCTCTGCCAAAGGTCTGCCACTGCGTGGAACCTTCCAGATACACCTTCGGCTTCTGCTCCGTGGTAAAGCCCTTGGTGCGCTGCGCCACCGCGTCGTACTGCTTCTGAATGTATCCCAGGAGCTGGTTTGCTCGCTCCTGCCTCTGGAAGACCTCGCCCAGGCTGGTTATCGATGGCAGCAGCTTCTTCCCCCCCATCCCGTATCCAAACACCGCTGGGATGCCGGCTTGCTCCAGTTTGGCCAACATCTCGGGCTTCAGGCTCCAGGCGATGACCAGGTCCGGTTTGAGCGAGACGATCTTCTCCAGGCTCGGGTTGCCCGCGTCGCCCACGGAGGGCACCGATAGCACCCACGATGGCCACCTGACATCGGTCTTCGTCTTCTCATCGACGCCCACCACCCTTCTCTCTACACCGAGAGCGGTGATTATCTCGCCTAGAGCACCGCCGTATTGCAGCACTATCACCTTCCCGGGCGGGGACTTCACCTCCACCTGCCGGTCCATCAGGTCGGTGACCACCTCCTTCTTTTGCCCCGAACTCGGCAGATCGGCGCCCTGCCGCCCACAGCCGATAGCCGTCGCTGCAAGTAGCACCAATGCCAACGAGACCGCGCCAGATCTCTTCATCAGAAACGCTCCTCTCCGCGATCGCCTGCCGGTTGCCGTACTCAACCGGACGTGGCTCCATTTAGACTCGACTCTCTTCCTCGCTAGCGGACTTTCCTCCTTGTGAGGAGGTAGACAAAGAACGGGGCACCGATTAGCGAGGTGATGATCCCCACGGGGATCTCGATCGGCGCCGCGACGGTGCGCGCCAAGGTGTCGGAAACCAGCAGCAACAGCGCCCCCACCAGGCATGAGGAGGGGATCAGGAAGCGGTGGTCGCTGCCGATGAGCATGCGGCAGATGTGAGGGGCGACCAGGCCAACGAAGCCGATGATGCCGGTGAACGCGACCGTGGCCGAGGCTGCCAGCGTGGCTGCCGTCAGGCACACCAGCCGCAGGCGGGTCACGTCGACCCCCAGGTTGGTCGCCACCTCATCGCCAGCCGCGAGCGCGTTCATGTCCCAGGAGTAGCGCAACAAGACCGCCATGCAGGCCAGCACCAGTGGAACCAGCAGCCTCACCTGCGCCCAGG
>DAHXJB010000532.1:0-13550 GCA_027372455.1 Chloroflexota bacterium
CGGGGCGAGAAGGGGCGGCCTATCGCCCTCGGATTTTCCAGCACTGTCCACTACGAGATCACCGGAGCGGGTCGGATCAACTACCAGTTCAATGACCACTACCTGGGGCCCAGGGGCGATCCCCATCCGGTCGTGGTCATACTGACCATCGATCTGGGTAGTCACTGACCCAGCTTGCCCTCGCTGGAGTGGAGGTAGTATGAGCACGATCGGGCGAGCTGGGGGGCAAGCTCGATTTGGGTTCCATCCGCAAGCTGTGGGACGCAAGCCAGCATACCATGTCAGTAGATGGCGCCGGCGACGGTCGGTAGCGTGAAGTGGAAGGCGCTCCCTTTCCCCAGTTCGCTCTCCACCCAGAGCCGGCCACCGTGGGCCTCCACCAGCATCCGTGTTATGTAAAGACCAAGCCCGAGCCCCTCCTGCTTGCGGGCCGCGTCGGCTCGATAGAAGCGGTCGAAGACGTGGGCGACCTCCTTCTGGCTCATGCCCGGCCCGCAGTCCCTCACGGAGATGGTCAGCTCGTTGTCCTGTCCCCCGGCCTGCAGCAGCACCTCCGTTCTTGGGGGCGAGTACTTCAGTGCGTTGCTCAGCAGGTTCGTCAGTATCCGCTCCAGGCGGTTCGGGTCGGCGAACACCGGAGGCAGCACGTCCGCGAAATCGAGCTTTACCCGATCCACCTCCAGAGCCCGCGCCATCCTCTCAAGCAGGTCTGCGACGAAGCTCCGCAGATCCACCGGCTGTCTGTCCAGCTGCAACTGGCCGCTCTCCAGGCGAGCTGAGTCCACCAGGTCCTGGATCATGGCGTTCATCCGACGGGCTGAGACGGCGATGGCTTCCGTACTCTGCGCTTCCTTCTCCCCCAACCCGGATCTCTCGAGCATCGCGTGGAGCAGTTGTGCGTGCCCCTGAATGACCGTCAGAGGGGTCCGCAGATCGTGGGAGACGAGGGAAATGTACTGTTCCATATACTCTTTCCTGGACTCGGCCCGCCGCCTGCGAAGATCGATCCCATGAAGTGACTGGGCACTCAGCACGACGATGGTGCCAAACAGGATGATGCTCAACACGGCGACGAGGGACATTTCGGTGCCGGAGTCGTACAGCTCGGCGCGACCCCCTGCCAGGACCAGCCAGCCAAGCAGCGGTGGTATCACAACCACCGCCGGCACCAGCCTTCGCAGCAGAAACCCTCCGGCACTGTCGGCCGTTACCACAGCCATCAACCCTTGCCTTGGCCGGACGAATAGAATGCCGAGGCAAAGCATCAGAAATGCCAACGCGGCGTGAATCGCGATGGCAGAGACGGGGTGAGCGTACAGTACATTCACACTGTAGGCGTAGCCCACCAACGCCACCAGGGACGGTACCGCGGCCAATATGCTGAGGGCTTGGGCCGCCTGGGGGCCTCTCTTGGTTCCCATCACCAGCAGAAGGGCGATTCCCAGGAGCAGAAAGGTCAGCGACACGCTGATCGACATCCGTCCGGCTGGTAGTTGCTCTATTGAGTTCGCGTCTCGGAACAGCAGCTCATCTATGCCCAGGTCGAGCCCCAGCGCAGTCTCCGCGATGTTCGCCAGACCCAGCAGGATCACGGCGACGGCACAGAGTTGGGCGGCTCGATGTGCGATCCGGCTACGCGACTCGGACTGCACCAACCAGAGGGAGATTCCAGCCAGCACGAGGCCGACCGCCGCGTTGGCCTTCAAGGTGACCTGTCCGGGGAGCACGGTGGTCAGGGCACCTATGCCGAGAGCCCAGCCGAGGAGTACCAGACCACCGACGAGGAAGACTGTTACAGCGGATACCCGAGATGCTGCCCTGAGTGACGCGATCAGTCCAGCTTCGTTCCTGGCTGACGTGGCCAAACCCCTTTCGTTCACTGTCTACCACTTCTCCTGAGACAGATGGTGCGCCCCCCTACTGGTAGATCACTACCGACGGAGTGGGGCTCAGCTTCATCACCTGCTGTGGTGTGAACATGTTCGGATCCTGGTGGTAGAACAGCTTGACACCGGAGTACTCTAGCTGTCCCTGGTTCATGATCCTGCTCCAGGTTCCACTCTTCACCGCCTGGGAGCCGAACCCGTCCATGTCCAGCACCAGATCCACCACGGGGCTGCTCCCAATTTTCTTCTTGTCCGGAAGCATGTCCATGGTGAACTGATGAACGATTAACACCTTGGGTGGTAACGCGTTCTGCTGGATGATGTTCGTTAGGTAATTAAGCGCGTAGTTGACCTCGTTCGCGGTCATGTGACCGATCTCCAGGCCTGGCAGCTGTCCCGTCCACATATCGAACTCCGGATCCAGGGCCAGGTAGACGTCTGGCTGCTCCAGCCACGGTCGCAGGTAGGCCAATTCATCCTTGACGGTGCTCTTGCCCGGTTGCACGTCCAGCACCAGCTTGAAGCCGTTGACCCGCGCCTGCTGGAGCATGGAGTCTATGACGGTCCCTGTTTCCCTCCGGCGCCACATGCCGTCGGCGCCCGCGCTCCCCTGGGCCACCACGGCGATCAGCTCGTAAGTGGGTATCACCTTCTTGTCGGTTAAGCTTGCGTAGGCGGAGGCCTGTGTGCGTAGACGGGCGCTCAGCCGCGCGGGTGAGTACTGTCCCAACACCCCCATGGCCGGGGAATTGGGGTTGCCGTACCAACTCACCAGCATGTCGTTGGCCAGCACCGACTGCAGCGTTGCGTAGTAGACGGTAGGCTCCACCTGAAGCGCCAGAGCTGGGGTAGCGAAGCAGAAAGAGGCTGCCGCCAGAATCGAGATGGTAGCGATCCATCGCCCGATTCCGGATTTCATTACTGCACTCCATTGAAGGTCGGAGGCGGTACCCTGCCTGATTGGTTGGCGATCAGGACTGTATGCTAATCCTGAGCCGCCGATCCTTACGAGAGCATCAAGCTAACCTTAAGCTGCTCTTAAGTATTCGGCCCGCACAGATTCAGGTGAGCCTCAGGTTGAATGGTTTTTAATGGAACTGTCGATCCAGACGGTACAATCCATCCATTTTGTTGATAGGTGGTGCCGCGGTGAACTTCGAGCAGCTGCGAACTTTCCAGGCCGTCGCGCTTCAATCTGGATTCAGCAGAGCAGCTGAGTCGCTGTATCTTTCTCAGTCGACCGTTAGTATGCAGGTTGCCGCCCTCGAAAAGGAGTTGGGAGTAAAGCTGCTGGAGAGGCTCGGCCGTCGTGTGGTTCTCACCGATGCCGGAGACTCCATGCTGAGCTACGCCACTCGTATTCTATCGCAATTGGACGATGCCAGGCGAACCATGGCTGCTTTTCGTGGTCTCGAGGCAGGGGAACTGTTGGTTGCCGCCAGCCCGACCATCGGCAGCTACGTGGTTCCGGAGCTGTTCGGCGCGTTCCGGCGACTCTACCCCGGAGTCCGGCTCGAACTGAACATCGCTTCCACAAGCCGCGTCGTCGAGCATGTGATCTCCGGGAAGATGGATCTGGGTCTCGTCGAGGGACGCGTGGTCGAACCGGAGGTAGATGTGGTCCCCTTCCAGATGGACCAATTGGTGCTCATCGTCCCCCCGGGGCATCACTGGTGTGATCGGGAGTTCGTGACGGTTAGTGACCTGGCCGAGGAGCCCTTTCTGGAGAGAGAGCCGGGGTCAGGAAGCCGCGAGATCGTCATGGGACGGCTTGCGGAGCAGGGAGTGAAGATCAAGCTGGCGCTAGAGCTGGGGAGCCCGGAGGCGATCAAGCGGGCTGTCCGGACCGGGCTTGGAGTGGCCATCGTGTCCCGAGTGGCCGTGGAGGCCGAGTTGGCAGCCGGGCTGCTGGTCTCGGTGCCCGTGAGCGGGCTTCAGCTCACCAGACCTTTCCAGACCGCGTTGCACAGGAATAAGTATATTGCCCCGCCGCTGGAGGCATTTCTCCAGCTGCTTCGCAACTCCGCCGATCACGGAGGGCAGGAGACCGCTCTCCCTGCCCCCGTGGGCTTGCCCCACAATGGCCACATGAATGCGGCGTGCTGATCTTCCCCACTCACGGCTGCGGCTTGGGTGGTTGGGCCACGGGTGTTGTCGCCGGTTCGGGCGTGGTTCCCTCTCCCCCACCGTTCGAGGCGGTGACCGTCGCGGGGTTGCTCTGCCCGGCTGCGGTGGGTGGGATAGGCTGGAGACCGGCTCCGGTCGGTGATACCGTCTGCCCCAACACCGCGCCCACTCGCACCGGCACGTCTGCGAAGCTTGGCCCATTCTGTATTGGCAGCCCGGGGATGACCGCGTACTGGGCCGGCGTGTAAGCGGTGGGCCACACCTCCTGCAGTACGTTCTGGCAGCCCGGAGCGGCGGGTTGGCCCGTGTTCAGACAGAGCTTGTACTCCTTTATGCCCGGCGGCGGCACGAAGTCCCGAACAGGCTTCCCGAGATGCACATCCTCCATGAAGGTGTGCCAGATGCGGCCGGCACCCAGGGAGCCCAGCACCTCCTTCATCGGCTTGTCGTCGGTGTTTCCCACCCATACGCCGGTCACCATACCCGGGGTGTAGCCTATCTGCCAGGAGTCCTTGTAGCCGTCGGTGGAGCCGGTCTTGGCGGCGTCCGGCCGGTCCAGCAGCAGCGGGCTGTGGGGCCCCTGCAGCGGGGTTCTTGCCCAGTTGTCCGACAGAATGCTGGTGACCATGTAGGCCTGCACCGGGCTCACCACCTGCAGGCCCCGGGTCGGCTTATACTGGTAGAGCACGTTGCCCCGCCAGTCCTCCACCTTGAGTATTGCCATCGGCGGGTGGTAGCTGCCGTAGTTATCCAGCGCGGCGTAGGCTCCCACCATGTTGACCAGACTGACGCTATCCGCGCCCAATCCGAGGGACAGCCCGAACTGATCTGGTTTGGCGAAGTGGATCCCAAGCTCTCCCGCTACCTTCAGGAAGGTCGGAATGGTGTCGAACATCAGCGTCTTGACGGCGGGAATGTTCTTCGAGTTTGCCAGCGCGTATCGAACGGTCATCGGGCCATCGAACTTGTAGTCGAAGTTGTGCGGCTCGTATGGCGGCAGATAGGGCTGAGTGTTCGGGAATGCGGTCGGAGTGTCGGTGATGATCGTCTCGGGCCCCCAGCCCTTCATGAAGGCCGTCGCGTACTCGATCGGTTTGATCGTGGACCCCGGCTGTCTGGGAGAGGTGGCCATGTTTACCTCCCCGGCGATGCTGTTGTCGTTGTAGTCCCGGCTCCCTACCATGGCCAGGATCTCACCTGTCTTCGGATCTATGGTGACGAGAGCCGCGTTGTTGGCATCCTGTAGCCGTAGGTTCGCCATGTGGGCGTTGATGGCGTTCTCAGCCGTCTGGTTCATGCTCAGATCGAGGGTGGTCGTGACCTTTAGCCCCTCGTTGTAGACCACGTCCGCGCCGAACTGCTGTTCCAGCAACTGCTTCACGTACATGACGAAATGCGGGGCGTAGAACGGCTCCTCGACGCCCGTGCGGAGATCCAGCTTCTCGGCTTTGGCCGCGTCGGCTTCCTGAGTGGTTATGTAGCCCTGCTGAACCATACGGTCCAGCACGTGAGCCTGCCGAGCCTTGGCAGCACTCAGGTGAATCAGGGGATCATAGGCGCTGGGCGCCTGAGGCAAGCCCGCAAGCATCGAAGCCTCTGCCAGGCCGAGATCCTTGGCGTGCTTGCCGAAGTAGGTCTCCGCGGCAGCTTCGATCCCGTACGACAGGTGGCCGTAGTAGACGCGGTTCAGATACATCTGCAGAATGTCGTCCTTGGTGAATGTCCGGGTGATCCTGAAAGCCAGCACGGCCTCCTGAATCTTCCGAACGTAGCTCTTCTGGGTCCGCTCCTGCTTGTCGATTAACACGTTCTTCGCGAGTTGCTGAGTAATGGTGCTGGCACCCTGGGCCAGCTGACCCTGGATCAGGTCCTGCGTTGCCGCTCTGACTATGCCGATCGGGTCCACACCCGGATCCGAGTAGAAGTTCTTGTCCTCGGTGGCGACGGTGGCATTTATCAGGTAGGGCGAGACATCCTTGAGCTGTACGGGGAACCTTCGGCCCCCGTTCTTGTCGTCGATCTCATACAGCAGCTTTCCGTTGCGATCCAGTATCTGAGTGGTCTTAAAGGAGAGCCCCAGGGACAGATCGCTCACGGGTGGGAGATCCATCGTGTAGGCGGAGATGGCCGCGGCCGCTTCGCCGGTCATGGCCACGGCCATCACCGCAAGGATCGACGCGGCAACCAGAGCGAAGAACTTGAAACCGAACGGCCCCTTCGAGTCTTTGACGAGCCTTCTTGAGCGAGTTCGGTCCAGGTACTTCGAAGTCAGCCCCGCCGTCTTCACAAGATCGTTTCGTGCGCCAAATCGCCGGCTGGGGTTATTGTTTGCCATATCCCGTAGAGTTGTTTCCCCTGTCAATGTAAATCTTCGTAAAACAAAATCCGTGCCGCGCCCGAAGCAGCCATTTCCTGGGCTTACTGGTTGGCAGAGCCGCTCTCGCCGCTGGCGCCACTCGGCCAAGTGAAGGAGTCGAAGGCCCAGTTGAGCAGCATGGTCCCATCCCCCAGCGCGCCGGTCTTGGAGCGCATGTATGCCACGTAGATTCGGTGTCCGTTTTGGACCGCGGTAGCCACCAGCGCCTTCCCGGCATTGTCGGTGAGGCCGGTCTTCACCCCATCGAGACCCGGATACTGGCCCAGGAGGGGGTTGACGTTGAAGATGGTGTACGAGATGTTACTCTCCGCGATGTGGTAGCTCTTCGTCCGCACTATCTTGCGAAACTCCGGGTACTGCATGGCGTAGCGGGCCATCGTCACCATGTCCGCGGGGGAGGAGTAATGGCCCGGCGCGTCGAGGCCGTGCGAGTCGGCGAAATGGGTATCCTTCAGGCCCAGCCATTGGGCCTTCTCGTTCATCAGCCCCACGAACTTCTGTTCGTCTCCCGCTATGTAGTCCGCTATCGCCAGCGCCGCGTCGTCACCAGAAGGTAGCAGTAACCCGTACAACAGGTCCTTGAATGTCACATCGAACCCGGGCTGCAACCCCATCAGGCTGTCGCCTGCCATCTGCCTTGCGTCGACCTTGATGGCTACGTGGTCGGATGGGTTGCCGCGCTCCATGGCGACTATGGCCGTCATTATCTTGGTGAGACTGGCCGGTGCCACCGGCTCGCCGGCATTTCGTTGAAAAAGCACCGTGCCGGACTCTCCATCCACCACGATTACGTGGTTGGTGGAGGGGTTGGGGTCGGAAACACCCGGCTTTCTGACGGGGGCTGGACCATGGTTCGCTACCGGCGGCATCACCTTGTTAATCACGGGGCGAATGCTTGGGTCCGGGGTGGGGACCGGTGTCGGCACTGAAGTGGGAGCGACCTTGGCCGGCGAGTGGACTTCACCTTTGTCGAGCGACGAAGCTAACGGCCTCGCCGAGACGCCGCCAGCGCCCATGGCTCTCGCCAGGACGGCCGCGGCGATCAACATCACTACCAAGGGTAGAGCAAGCAGAACTGGCCGATTGTGAAGGGCTTCGAATAGATTCAATGGATTGCGAGACCTTCGTGCCGATCCAGGCGACCATGTGGGTGATTTCCGACCACGAGCCGGCTGCATGCTTGAGCTCCTTGCCGAATACTGTGAGACGGGGGCTGCCCCGGAGCAGCCCCCCGTCCAGTCATGGGTTAATGACCACCGGTGTCCCTACGCTCGCGAAGTTCCAGAAGTAGGCCGCATCGTCCAGTTCCAGCCCAACGCAGCCATGGCTGCCTGTTCCCGTGCCGAACTCCTCGGCTGGGGACCAGTAGTTGTAGTGAAGCGCTGCTCCTCCGTTCGTGAAGTACTGCGTGTACAGCACACCGGTCAGATAGTACCCGTGAGGTGAGTTACGAGGGATCCCGATGGTAGCGGAGTCCATCGTCTCGTTGGCCACGCGCCGAAGGATCTGGAACCTGCCCAACGGCGTGGGAAACTGCGGCGTTCCCACGGTTGACGCGGCGATGTGGACCACCGTTCCGTTGTCCACTGCCCTGGCGATGGCGGCTCCTCGATCGACCTCGATCCATCTGCCCGACATTCCCGGCGTGTTCAGCACACCGCTTATGTCGCCCAGATTCGTGTTGCCGCTGTATATGTAGTAGCCGTGCAGGGTCTTGAACCAGACCACATTGTGTGGCGACACCTCTTCACCATCCACCTGGCCGTATGCCCACAGTGTGTCCCCCTTGTGCAGCACGGTGACGACTGGTGCCGAAGTGGAGGGCGCCGACCTCACGTTCAACTGGTCGGACGTTACGGTCACGAGGAACTGATCCTGGACCGATGGCTCCTGGGCAAACGCCTTCCCACCGCTCAACGGTAGGAAGACCGCGACTAACACCGTCACTATCGCCAACAGTGGCAGATACAATCGTGCTCTCATCGGTCTGCATCCTCCTTATGAAACCGTTGGAGTGTGCGGACGCAGCCGACGCAAGAACGCTGCCCAGTGTCTCAAGATAGGCAGTCGCGTGACCTTAAGATTGGCTTATGGATTGGATCGATGGGGCTCTGAAGTCGTGTCCGGCGCTTCGTCTATGGTTCCGGGTCGATCAATAGAGGAAGATGTAGGTGATGAAGGCACCAAGACCGAAGGCTGCCAGCACCATGAGGGCAAGGAGCAGATCGTCCCCCTTTCCGAGAACGTATCTGACCTTCTGGCCGGAAGTGGGCAGCAGCCTTCCGGTCAACAGCCCCAATAGCAATCCCACAATAAGGCCGAATAGCAGAAGCGCGGAGTCGCCGATGGCCATCTACGAAGCCTCCCATGGGGGCAGCGTCGACATAGGTCGATAAGTTAGCATAGGGTCCCTGCTGCTGGTCTTAAGGGAGCATGGGGGCCACCTTATCGAAACATTAAGGAGTTTCTCGCTGCGACAGTGGCAGCTGGAGCGCTACTGAGGATTGACCGGAAAGCGGAGCAGGAATTGAGCACCCGGGTCCGACCGAGTTTCCAGTTCCAACTGCCCGCCGTGGGCCAGGACCAGATCCCGGGCGATGGCGAGCCCGAGTCCCATCCCTTGCGGAAATCGACCCGACTGGCTTCCGCGGAAGAAAGGGGTAAAGACCTGGGCCCGTTCCTCTGGCCGTATGCCGGGACCGCTGTCGGTGACCCAAATATAGGCTGATCCTCCGCTCGTCTCCACGCTGATGGCGACCGATCCGCCTGAGGGGGTGTACTTTATGGCGTTGCTGACCAGGTTGCCGAGGGCCTGGGCGAGGCGATCCGGATCGATCTCGGCGCTCGGTAGCTGATCGGGGATTATCGTCTTCCAGGTGACACCCTTGTCTCGAGCCGCTTCCCCCCAGGGCGCGAGAGTGCGACGTAGCCAGTCGGTCAGCGGTACGCTGCGTCGAACTAACTCCGGTGCGCCGAGGACCCGGTCGTGCAGCTGAGCGAGATTATCCACCAATCGCTGCATCCGAACCAACTCCTCCTCCATCCCGGCAAGCAACTCCTGCCGGAGCTCCGCATCCTCCACCGCGCCCCGCTGGAGTGCCTGAAGCGCCGAGAGCAGCGCTCCCATTGGCCTGGCCAGTTCGTGGACAAGATTCGCCAGCAGCTGTCGTCGGGCTTTCTCGAGGCTTCTGAGCTGCTCCGTCAGACTGTTAAAGGCCCTGGAGAGCATTCGGACCTCTTCTGGCCCCTCCTCGGGGATCGGTCCTGTCTGCTGCCCGCCTGCCAGCCGGCTCACCGCGTCGGTCACTGCCCTGAGAGGGCGGCTAAGGCTGATCGCCAGCACCGACCCGAGGATGGCCCCCGCCAGAACCCCCGCGGCTAATACCAGTGCAATGAGGTAGCGCAGCCGCAAGAACCACTCGTAGACGCTAGCAAGACGATGGGTAACACGTACCACCCCCAGAAGCCGGCCCCTCGAATCGGTGACCGGGACGATGACATCGGCCACCTCTGCCTGTTGATCCCTGCTGTACGCCGTAATGACGCTGACCTTGTCGCTCTCCAGCTGCGATGTGGCGGGGAGCGTGACGCGCTGGCCGATATACGGCACATCCTCCGTGTCGCTGGATGCCAGCAACCGATCGTTTGCGTCCAGCAGCATGACCCGAGCTGTCAGATCGGGGGCCACTGAGGCTACAAACTGCTTCGCTTCGGCTGCGTTGCCCCAAATCCCGTTGTGCTCTGCCGCTAGTTGGGCCACCAGCAGGGCTTGCCCCTTCATTTCGTTGGACAGGTTTGGAAGGAGCACCTGGGTTTCGAGGACATAGACCAGCGTTAGTCCGATAAGTGGACTGATCACCAGGAGTGGAAGCACGTGGCTCAATACCAGCCGGCGTCGCAGGGTGGCTAGCACTACTCCTCCTGAGGCTCTAGCTTATACCCCACCCCCCGGATCGTGAGTATGCGGCGCGGCTCGTGAGGGTCATTCTCCAGACGTTCTCGCAGCCATCGGATGTGAACGTAGACTACTTCCGGCTGCCCCTCGTACTCCGGACCCCAAACTCGACTCAGCAGTTCGTCCACCGGTACCACTCGGCCGGCTTCCATGGCAAGAGTGTGCAGCAAGTCGAACTGCCTGGGAGGAAGTTCCACCGGTCGCCCGCTCAGGGTGATGGTGTGAGCTCCCGGATCGATCGTCAGGTCCCCCACTGTCACCTGCGTGGGCTCTGAAGGCAGCGATAACACCGGACTGGTCCTGCGCAACACGGCCTTGATGCGCGCGATCAACACTTCCAGGTCGAATGGCTTGGTGACGTAGTCGTCGGCTCCCATCTCCAGACCGAGCACCTGATCCAGTTCCTTCCGGCGTGCGGTCAGGAAGATGACCGGCAAACCGAGGTGCTCGCGGAAGTCGCGCAGCGCCTCCAGTCCATCCATCCCGGGCAACCCAATGTCCAGCAGCACCAGGTCGGGTGGGTCACGTCTGGCAATGGCCAGGGCATCCTCCGCGTTGGCAGCCGTGGATACCCCGTATCCGGCTCTCTCTAGATTGTACGAGAGGCTACGGCGGAGAAGCCCATCGTCGTCGACCAGCAACAACCTCTTCGGCATGATATGAAATCCTTTCGACCATAATCATACATTATCGACGTGCAAAGTGCCCCAAGAGCAGAACCAGGGCAGTCGCGCGGTGCACCGAGGATCGCATTGGAACATCCTGAGGCTGTGGGGTAGGGCGCCGGAGTTCGGCGACCCTCCAAATGAGTAAATGTTGCCGCGCGAACGATGTGGCAGCCGTTGGCGGGTTATAATGTATGCTTAATGGGCGATTCATGTCGCTGTAAAGACGACAGGATGGCTATGTGGCTATTTTGTACGGTTCGACGGGCTTTTGTTGCCGCGGCGCGCAGTTAGAGCGCGGCGGAAGACGCGCAGCTACAGGCGACCAAGTCCGCCGGTTTGAGGCCTGGGGGCAAGTTTCTGGAATACCCCAGCGGAAAGGCTGTATAAGTAATGAAAGCACTCGCTCTTATTCCTGGTTCCACCACAATTCGCCTGGTTGATCGTCCCGAGCCTCTCGTCTCAGAGGATGACCAGGTCAAGCTGCAGGTGGTCAGGGTGGGCATATGTGGCACCGACAGGGAAGAGGCAGCCGGTGGCCGTGCCAAGGCTCCGAAAGGGCAATCGGAGCTGATCATCGGTCACGAGATGCTTGGTAGGGTGGTGGAGGTCGGCCGCAAGGTCACCAGGGTGAGACCCGGTGACTACGCCGTCTTCACCGTGCGGCGTGGCTGTGGCCACTGTTCGTCCTGCAACATGAACCGGCCCGACATGTGCCTCACGGGAGAGTATCAGGAGAGAGGCATCTGGGAGATGGACGGATACCAGGCCGAATACGTGGTGGATCGAGAGCAGTACCTGGTGCCTGTCCCCGCGGAGTTGGAGTCCGCAGCCGTTCTGACGGAGCCGCTCTCGGTGGCAGAGAAGGCCATCGACGAGGCTGGAAGGGTGCAGGCGGCTCGCCTCCCGTCCATCGCCTTCAATCCCAACTGGTTGGCGGGCCGTCGCTGTCTGGTGGCCGGTCTCGGGCCCATCGGCCTGCTGGCTGCCCTTGCCCTTCGACTACGGGGCGCGGAGTTGTACGGACTCGACATCGTTCCCGAGGATTCAGTCCGACCCCGATGGCTTGGGGAGATCGGCGGCCACTACCTGGATGGTCGCCGGTTGACACCCGAGCAGATACTGGATGCAGCCGGGCCCATGGATCTGATTTTCGAGAGCACCGGGGTGGCGCAGCTAGCCTTCAACTTATTGGACGCTCTGGCGATAAACGGCGCATACGTTCTCACCGGCATACCGGGTGGGGAACGGCCACTCCAGCTCCAGGGCGCTGAGTTAATGCGCCGACTCGTCTTGAACAACCAGGTGATGCTGGGCAGCGTGAATGCCTCTGCGGATCATTACCAGGTGGCCGTCACTGACCTGAGCCAGGCTCGGTTGCGGTGGGGCCCCTTAGTCGACAGGTTGATAACCCGGAGTCACCATTACAGCGACTTTCTGGTAGCCTTGGGTCCCCAAAGCGATGACGAGATCAAGGTCGTCGTTGAGTGGGCTGGCGCCCAACCCCTTCAGCCGTCACAGCAGGAGGCAGCGACCATATGAGTACGATGGATGACAACGCGCCGGGGCAACCCGGTATACCCCCGCGATGGACCTCCAGCGCCAAGAGCGGAGTAGGAACAGCGCTGGGGGGCTTCAGTCGTGTTTGGTTCACCTTGAGCCACGGCATCGTCGATGAGGTGTACTATCCGAGGGTCGATCTGGCTGCGATCCGGGACCTTGGTCTGATTGTCACCGATGGACTGGGCTTCTTCTCCGAAGAGAAGCGAAACACCCGCCATCGGCTGAACTACCTCGCCGATGGCGTGCCTGGCTACACCCTGATCAACGAATGTGATCAGGGGCGCTATCGGATAGAGAAGGAGCTGTTGACCGATCCTGTGCGTCACGTGCTGTTGCAGCGGGTGCGCTTCGTGCCGCTGCAAGGGGGACTGGGAGACTATCAACTGCACGCGTTGCTTGCACCCCACCTGGGGAACTTCGGCTATGGAAACACGGCGTGGGTCGGCGACTATAAGGGCACCCCGATGCTCTTCGCCCAGCGTGACGGCAGCGCCCTTGCTTTGGCCTGCTCCGTCCCCTGGCTCAAACGCTCGGCCGGTTTCGTGGGGGTGTCCGATGGATGGCAGGACCTGCACCTTCATGGGCAAATGCTCTGGAGCTATCAGAGGGCCGAGAACGGCAACGTCGCACTCACCGGACAGGTGGATCTGGGAGACGCCCAGGGTGAGTTCCTGCTGGCCCTTGGCTTCGGTCGCCACGCCTCGGAGGCCGCCAATCGGGCGGTCGCGAGCCTCCAGGAGGGTTTCGACTCGGCGAGAAGGGTGTACGTGACCCAGTGGGAGGAGTGGCATCGGCAGTTGCTGCCCGTCGAGGAGGGAGGGTTGAGACAGAGGGACCTCTACCGCATCAGTACGACGATACTGCGCGCCCACGAGTCGAAAGACTTTCAAGGGGGCATCATTGCCAGCCTCTCCGTGCCCTGGGGCTTCAGCAAGGGGGACGACGATCTCGGTGGATACCATCTGGTCTGGCCCAGG
>DAHXJB010000540.1:0-2662 GCA_027372455.1 Chloroflexota bacterium
GAGACGGGCAAGTCCACCGTCAGCGATATCCAGGTCACCCTGCTGGCGCCTTTGGTTGCCCGCGCTTGTCACGAGAAACCGGATTTCCCGGGTGATGCTGTAGGTTGCTTCCTCTGTAGCGCTACTATTGGACAGATGGAGTCAGACCTCACCGCTCTCGGCGGCCTCAAGGCTCAGGTGCTCGCCCGTCTGCAGGAACTGGCCGCTCCCGAGGAGCGCGTGGTACGCGTCAAGCTGGCGGATTTCTTCGCGGGAGCCATCACCTCGGAGGAACTTGCGGACGAGGGGATGGACCGCTTGCGCACCCATCTCTACCATCTGCTGGCCGACGGGGCTCGAATCATTCCGGAGTAGCCACCATGCAGCCAAGAACGATCTTCGAGGCCCACTTCCGCGCCGCGGATGTCCTGCTACGCGTCTACCGTCTCCTCGAGTGGCGAAGAAGATGGGGTGGACAACCAGAGTCTCCAAGCGAATCTGATGGAGATGCTCGAACGCGCGTCCGAAGAGGACACCATCCTGCTCCTGAACGACCTCTTCGTCGGGCTGGTCCGAGAGCGCGCGGACCTCAAGCCCTCTTTCTTCAAGCGCTCCAACCTGAATCTGCTGCTTCGGCAATCGGTGGTCTCCGCGTGCACCGCCCTGGACGTTTACCTGCCGGCGCTTCTCGAGCATTATCTACCCACCATCGTTCAGATCAAGCAGCGGAACTTCCTGCCCAACGACCCTGCCGTGAGAGACTACTTCAAGGGCTTCCACCTCACTCTGAGTGACATTCCTGCTCTCCTGGAGGAGCCCGACGCCCTTGCGCGATGGAACACGCTGGCCAGGCGCGTCCTCGATCACTGTCGCGACGTCACCTTCTCCACGCCCAATGGAATCAGTGCGGTGATGCTGATGCTTGGTGTAGCGGACCCATGGAAGCTTATAGGCGGTCGCACCCGGCGTTCTGAGAGGGACCTGCGCGAGCAGGTCCAGAACGTCACCAAGCGCCGGAACGATATCGTTCACCGAGGTGATCGACCGGCGGGCCAGCGCGACGCCGACCCACAGCCCATCGACTACGCCTGGACCAGCGCCCACGTCGCGGCCGTCCAGTCCGTCGTCCTCGCCTGCGACACCCTGGCCCAGGAGGGCATTCAGCAACTGAAGAACGAGGCTGGAGGTGTCCCTTAATGGTTCGCTGCACCTTTTCCAATTCGCAAGTGCCTTGCATCAAATCAGTACCGAATCCACCCAGGGTCGTCTCAGAAAAGGCGTTGGAACTCAACGTTTGCAGCGAACTATTGAGTATGTTTCGCGGGCCTCGGGGCACAGGCAGCGCCTTCATGGTTGGGATGAAACAGAATCAGGAGTCCAAGAGCGGCATTGATGAGTTCATTAGGGGCCTTCCGCGCAAATGGGTCATGGCTTTTCAGTTCAAGTCCCCCAAACCCAGATCCTCGTGCCCGGAAGGGACCGCTTGCCCTCCAATGGAGTTTACGATCAACGACAGGCAGAACAACCACCTGTTGCGGCTCGCCCACAATCGTCCCCACTCAGTGTACTACGTGCTCCCACACTTCATCTGCTTCCCCTCAATGGAGCGTACATCGCCGCGACTGCTCGGCAAGACGTGGTTTCTTCGGGTTGGGGGTCTGAGCGGCCTTCCTTCATCGGGCAACGTTGCGCGAACCCACAAGGTCCTTACCCACCGTCCCAATGACGGTTGGGCACAGATCTACTCCGACCCCATTGGCCTGGAATTGACATCACCCGGGGAGCTACCTGAAATAGCAACGCGTAGAGACAGCGCCGGGGGCCCCTGCACTCCGAGGAGCTCGTGGAATGGCTCAGGGCGATTTCGCGAGAAGAGGTGGAGCATCATGTTCTGGGTCAACTGCTTCGAGGGCTTGTCATCGTCCAGATTCGGTAGCCGACCAGCACCATATTTGAGATGGTTGACATGAATGGATAAGTCCCTTCGCAACGCCCTTCGCACCACGATAACTCAATGTCGCCGACTCCTCGAGAGCGCCACCGCCGACCTCCTCGAGGGGCAATTCGGCATTCACCTGGACGGCACCATCGAAGATACCGCGCGGATGAGCCATCTCTCGGCAGAGGACCTGCGCTTTCGCGGGGAAATAGTCGCCCACATCCATCACATCCAGGCTACGATGCTAAACGGCGGGATCGTGGCCCGGGCTGCTGTGGAGCAGCTCATCCGCGAGGTTGGTTTCACTCACCTCAACCGGCTGTGCGCCTACAAGATCCTCGAACGTGGGCGCCTGATCCGCGAGACCCTCGGCCGGGGCCTCGCCTCCACCGGATTCAAGTTCTACCTCGCCGACCACTCTTCGGATGAGAAGCTCTGGTCCGGCGGTCGGCAGGATCTCGCCTACCGCCACTACCTCGAGTGGCTTGCCACCACCCTCTCCCAGGAAGTCGGCGTGCTCTTCTCGCCCCACGATCCCGCTAACCGACTCTTTCCTCCCCATCAGACCCTGGAGCAGCTCCTCGCCCTCCTTAACAGCTCGGAACTCATAGAGGTGTGGGAGCTGGACGAGACCATCGGCTGGGTTTACCAGTACTACACCCGAAAGGAGCTCCGCGACACGGCCCGCAAGGAGAGCGGCGCCCCGCGCAACTCCTACGAGCTTGCCTTCCGAAATCAGTTCTT